>DAOMFH010000225.1:0-4166 GCA_035429705.1 Actinomycetota bacterium | reverse complement strand
GTGCAACGCGGTGACCGACGGCCTGGGCCGGGTCGCGCTGGACTCCGGCACGCCGGTCGGCTTCGGCATCCTCACCTGCGACACCGTGGAGCAGGCCCTGGACCGGGCCGGCGGCCCCGGTGCCAGCGAGGACAAGGGCCGGGAGGCCGCCGCGGCAGCCGTACAGACCTGGCTGGTGCTGCAGCAACTGGGCTGATCGGCGGACCGCGGACCGCGCGCCGGAACGAACGTGCGAGGCATGCGCCTTCTCGGCAGGTATACCGTTGAAATGGATGGCCGGGACCGTGAGGCACTGCGCCGAGCCAACCCGGAATCCAGGGAGGATCAGTCATGATCGGCAAACGCACAACGACGCTCCTGGCCGCGGGTGGGATGGTCGCGGGCATGGTCGCTATCGCACCCACAGCCCAGGCGGGGACAACGTGGGGAGGTCCCCAGGAAGTCAGTTCCAAGTTCGGCAGCGCCCTCGTGGTTTCCGACGGGGGGCGGGTGGCCGCCTGGGTCCGTACGAACAAGACGAGCACATCGGCGACCGGCCCGGTGCGCACATCGTGGTACCGCGGCAAGAAGAAGGGCTGGACCCCATCCGCGCCGATCCCCGGTGCCTCTGAGAGCAGTCGCGTGCAGTTGAGCGCGAACGGCAACCTTGCGCTCATCGAGGCCGACGGTGCCGGATATCTGCTAGCAGCGCGCAGCACCGGGAACACCTGGTCGGCGGCGCAGAGCATCGTGACCGGGACGAAACTCACCGACGGTGCGATGTCGGCCGACGCAAGCATCGTCGTGTGGGTCGAGTGGCCGACCAGCGACGAATACCCGCCGCCGGCCGGCGTGCTGAAGTCGCGCATCCGCAATGCCGACGGGACATGGGCACCGGTGACCACGGTCGGCTCGGTGGAGCAGTACTCGCGCTACGGGAACCCCGCACTGGCGCTGTCCCGGGACGGCTCCACCCTGATGTGGGCCGATCAGGCACACGCCCTGGTGGCGGCAACGCGCAACGCCGACGGAAGCTGGTCGGCACCGGTGCTGGTCAAGCAGTACCCGGACGACCCGGACCTGGAGTCCCTGAAACTGTCCGCAGACGGCAGCCGGGCGATCTGGGTGCGCAGCGGCTACGACGGCATCCTTACGGCCACCCGCAGCGGTGCGGTCTGGTCGCCGGTTTCGAACGTGACTGTGGATGAGACTGCGGCCGCGGCGCTGGCGCCCAACGGCAGCTTCGTCGCCTGGGCGAACTCCGACGGTCAGATGCTGGTCAGCAAATGGAACGGCACCAAGTTCCCCAAGCCCAAGGTGCTCGGCACGGTCAGCACCCCGTCCATCGCGCTGACGAACAAGACGATCGCATGGACGGCGTCCTACTACCGCGGTTCCCAACTACGCAGCGTGATCTGGAAGAAGGGCGCGTGGACCTCATCGGTACGCCACGCCATGACCGCCTTCAGCCCCGCGGTGTCCTACGACGGCAACACCGTCGCCTGGGCCACGACCGGGGTCAAGAAGATCTACAGCTCGAAACGCTGAGGCCGGGGCAGGCGCCGTCCCCCGGTGGGGCGGCGCCTGTCGGCGTGTGATGGCGCCAGCCTGGGGACGGGCGCACAAGGGCCGCGAGCCCGGCAACTACCCTGGAAGCCGTGAAATCCTTCGACGGTCTTTGGGTGGAGTTGTCCCAGAAGGTCGCTGCCGATGATCCCGCATCGGGAACTGTGCGACTGGTGCGTTCCGGTGTTCATGAGGTGGGCAAGAAGCTCGTGGAGGAGGCCGCCGAGGCCTGGATGGCCGCCGAACATGAGAGCCCCGAGCGGGCGGCCGAGGAGTTGAGCCAGTTGCTCTACCACGTCCAGGCCATGATGCTGGCCGTCGGCGTCACCCCCGAACAGGTCGGGCGGTACCTGTGACCCTCAAAGTCGCTGTGCCCAACAAGGGCGCCCTGGGCGAACCGGCGCGGGCGATGCTGCGGGAGGCCGGCTACCTGCGGTCGGCGGGCCAGCGCGAGCTGATGATCCACGACCCGGACAACCACGTCGATTTCTTCTTCCTGCGGCCCAAGGACATCGCGACCTACGTCGGTCAGGGCATTCTGGACCTGGGGATCACCGGGCGTGACATGCTGGTCGACTCCGGCGCACCGGTGATCGAAGTCATCGAGTTGGGCTTCGGGCACTCGACCTTCCGGCTGGCCGCGCCGCAGGGAATCGACTCGGTCGAGGGCCGCCGGATCGCAACGTCCTACCCCGGATTGCTGCGCTCCTGGCTGGAGCGGACCGGCACGACGGCCACGGTCGTGAAACTCGACGGCGCCGTGGAGAACGCCGTCGGCCTGGGGGTGGCCGATGCCGTCGCCGATGTTGTCGACACCGGCAACACCCTGCGGCAGGCGGGGCTGCGGGTGATCGGCGAGCCACTGCTGCGCAGCCAGGCACTGCTGGTGCGCCCCGCACACACGACTCCGAACGGCGCACAGGGCACGTTCATCCGCCGCCTGCAGGGGGTTATCGTCGCGCGAGCGTACGTCATGGTCGAGTACGACATCCGGGAGGATCTGCTCGACGCGGCTTCGGCGATCACCCCGGGCCTGGAGTCCCCGACCGTCTCGCCGTTGAAGGAGCCGGGCTGGGTCGCCGTGCGGGCCATGGTGGAACGAGCGCAGGTGCACCAGATCATGGACGACCTGTTCGAACTCGGCGGGCGGGCGATCCTGGTCACCGACATCCACGCGTGCCGGCTATGACCTCCCTGGCGCAGACCCTGGACGCGTTGGTGGATCCAGGCTCGGTGCGGCAGATCCCGGTCCCGCTGCGATCCTTTGGTGGCGACTACGGGGCCAGCCTGGAACGCGCCCGCGCCCGCAGCGGAGTCGACGAGGCGGTCCAGGTCATGTACGCCGATGTGGCCGGCTGGCCCGTCGTGGTGATCGGCGGCGAGTTCGGGTTCCTGGCCGGTTCGGTCGGCCAGTCCGCGGCCGACCGGGTGGTGGCCGGGTACCAGGCGGCGACGCGCGACCGGCTTCCGGTCATCACCTTGCCCACCTCCGGTGGGACGCGCATGCAGGAGGGGGCCACTGCGTTCTTCCGGATGACGGACATCGCCTGGGCCGCTGAGGAGCACGAGCGGACCGGGTGCGTGCGCATCGGCTGGTTGCGCAACCCGACCACCGGCGGAGTGATGGCCACCTGGGGCTCCTACGCCTACATCACCGCAGCAGAACCGGGGGCGTTGCTCGGGTTCCTCGGACCGCGTGTCTACGAGGTGCTGCACGGCGAGCCGTTCCCCCCGGTGCAGCCCGCCGAGAACCTCGCGCGAGTGGGTGTGATCGACGACGTGGTGGAGCTGGCCGACCTGCGAGGCTGGGTCTCGCGCATCCTGTCGGTCACCAACGGCAAGGACGAGCCGGTCGAGGTCGGCCCCGGCCATGAGCCCGTCCGGGTGGATGCCTGGGAGGCGGTCACCCGCACCCGCGCCGCAGACCGGCCCGGTCCGCTGCAGGTGCTGGACCTGTTGACCGAGCGCACCGACCTGCACGGCACCGGCAGCGGCGAGACCGGCACCGGCATTCAGGTCAGTCTGGGAAGGATTCGTGGCTGGCGGGTCGCCGTGGTGGCCCAGACCCGGCAGGAGGTGACCCCTGCTGATCTGCGGATGGCCCAGCGCGGGATCCGCCTTGCCGCACGGCTGGGCCTGCCGGTGGTGACGCTGGTGGACACTCCTGGTGGCGAGCTGTCCGGGCAGGCCGAGGAGTCGGCGATGGCTGGGGAGATAGCGCGGACCATGGCCCTGCTGCACAGCGTGCAGGTGCCCAGCGTGTGTTGCATCATGGGCCAGGGTTGCGGTGGTGCGGCCTTGGCGCTGATTCCGGCGAAGATGGTCATCTGCATGGAGAACGGGTGGGTTTCGCCGCTGCCGCCGGAGGGGGCCTCGGCGATCATGCACCGGACCCCGGACCGGGCCGCGGACATGGCGCGCCAGCAGCGGGTGGGGGCGCTCGATCTGCTTGATGCCGAGGTGATCGATGTTGTCGTCGGGGAGGGCCCCGATCTGGTGGGCGCGGTTGCGGATGCGGTGGCCCGAGGCTTGGAGGAGCGGAAATGAGCGGTTGTGAAGAGCACATCCACTCCGGATTCGAGGGGGCCGATGTGCTGGTCACCCGGTTCCAGGGCGACACC
>DAOMFH010000224.1:0-4197 GCA_035429705.1 Actinomycetota bacterium | reverse complement strand
GACCAAGGACGGGGTCGACGTGCTGCACACCATCGGCGGCGACGACACCAACACCACCGCCGCTGACCTGGCCGCGTTCCTGCACGAGAACGACTATGAACTGACCGTGGTCGGCCTGCCGAAGACCATCGACAACGACGTGGTGCCGATCAAGCAGTCGCTGGGTGCCTGGACCGCCGCCGAGCAGGGATCGGTCTTCGCCCAGAACATCATCGGCGAGCACACCTCCAACCCGCGGATGCTCATCATCCACGAGGTCATGGGACGCGCCTGCGGCTGGCTGACCGCCGCCACCGCGGTGAAGTACCGGCAGTGGCTGGACAGCCAGGACTGGAACCCGGGGATCGGGCTGGACCGGCGCGGCTGGGACGTCCACGCGGTGTTCGTTCCCGAGATGGGCTTCGACGTCGCTGCGGAGGCCGAGCGACTGCGGGCGGTGATGGACGAGGTCGGGTGCGTGAACATCTTCCTGTCCGAGGGCGCGGGTGTGGCCGAGATCGTCGCCGAGATGCAGGCCCGCGGCGAGGAGGTGGGCCGCGACGCCTTCGGGCACGTGAAGCTCGACACGATCAACCCCGGCCAGTGGTTCGGCAAGCAGTTCGCGCAGATGCTCAACGCCGAGAAGACCATGGTGTGGAAGAGCGGCTACTTCGCGCGGGCGGCGGCGGCCAACGACGAGGACCTGGCGCTGATCAAGCAGTGCACGGACCTGGCGGTGGCGGCCGCGCTGCGGGGCGAGTCAGGGGTGACCGGACAGGACGAGGAGGCCGGCGACGAGTTGCGGGTCATCGAGTTCCCGCGCATCGCCGGGCACAAGGCCTTCAACATCGACCAGCCATGGTTCGACGACCTGCTGGCCGGCATCGGGCAGGCCAAGGGGCCCAAGGCGCACTGACGGCGCAGGACGGTTGAACCCCAACCGCGGCCCAGGACCGCAACCGCCCGACGAGGTCGGCCACAACCGGGCGCTGTGGACGCTGGTCAACCACCGGCACACCGACGCGGCCGCACAGGCCATGTGGGCCCGCGAGGGTATCCGCTGGGGGCTGTTCGGA
Source organism: Actinomycetota bacterium (assembly GCA_035429705.1). Taxonomy (GTDB): domain Bacteria; phylum Actinomycetota; class Actinomycetes; order S36-B12; family UBA10799; genus JADKAV01. The sequence continues at coordinate 3,142 of DAOMFH010000224.1, read as the reverse complement.
GTCCCGGAGGAGTCGGTGCATGCGCTGCCGCCGCTGCCGGGTCGCACCGTGGTCGAGCTCGGCGCCGGGACCGCGTTCTTCTCCGCGGCGCTGGCCCGGGCTGGCGCGGCACCGATCGCGGTCGACCTCAACGAGGACCAGTTGGCCACGGCCGCGCGCTGCCAGGAACGGACCGGGGTTAGATTCCCCCTGGTCCAGGCCGATGCCCAGGCGGTGCCGCTGGCCGGTGGCTGTGCGGATCTGGTGGTCAGCGAGCACGGAGCCAGCGTCTGGTGCGATCCGGCCCGGTGGCTGCCAGAAGCCGCACGACTGCTCCGGCCGGGCGGGTGGCTGGTGTTCCTGGTCAACAGCGTGCTGTCCACCCTGTGCGTGCCGGACGCGGGGCCGGCCACCGCCACGCTGCAGCGCGGTCAGGCCGAACTGGGCCGGATGGTCTTCGACGGGGTCGAGTACCACCCGTCGCACGGGCAGTGGATCGGCCTGCTGCGGGCCAGTGGCTTCACCGTCGAGGCCCTGCACGAACTGACCGCCCCCGCCGCAGCGGCAGATCCGGACTTCTACGACATCGCCGACGCGAAGTGGGCGGGCCGTTGGCCGGCTGAGGATCTGTGGGTGGCTCGCCTAGGCTCGACGTCGTGAACGAGATGCGGGCCTCCGACGCCGACCGGGACCGGTACAACCAAATCCTGCAGCAGGCTTTCGTGGATGGCCGGCTCACCCGCGAGGAGTACGACGAACGGCTCAGCGCGGTGCTCGCAGCGAAGACGTACGGCGAACTGGAACCGCTGGTGGCGGACCTGCCGCCGGACAACCTGCCCGTGCCCAAGCCCGATGCTTCACTGGCACCCGTTGTCTCGGCCTCGCCGATGGTGGCGGTGTTCGGCGGCGTCGAGCGCAAGGGCGTGTGGGCGCCGGGCGAGGACAACTACGCGGTGGCCGTGTTCGGTGGGGTGGAGATCGACCTGCGCGAAGCGCAGATCCCGGCAGCCGGCTGCGAGATTCGCGCATTCGCGCTGTTCGGGGGAGTCGACATCACGATCTCACCCGGGATGGCCGTGGATGTGAGCGGAATCGGAATCTTCGGGGGGTTCAGCCGCACCGGCCCCGCCAGCTCGCCGGATCCGGGCCAGCCGCTGATCCGGGTCTCCGGGTTCGCCATGTTCGGCGGGGTGTCCGTCAAGGAGGAGGGGTAGCCGGACTCGCGCCCGGCCACCCTGCCTGCTCACTCGCCGGACAGCTCGTGGGCCAGTTCCTTCTCGTCCTCGGTGGTCAGCGAGGTCTTCAGCAGCGCGCCCCCGTACGGCTTCATCGCCTCGGCGAACTTGTCCTCGGTGATCTTGGAGGCCATGATCACCACTGCGGCGGTGCCGGGCTTCATGAGGTCGTTGACCTGCTTGCGGAACTCCTCGTTGACCCCCGACTTGCCCATCTTGCCCATCAGCGCGCCCATCGCCCCGCCGAAGGCCAGGCCGAAGAACGGGACGAAGAACAGCAACCCGATCAGCATTCCCCACAGCGCCCCGAAAGCCGCTCCGGAGGACACCGGCTTGGCCGGGGTCTCGACGTGGTTCTTGCCGCTCTCGTCCTGAGTGACCAGGGCAAGCCCTTCGAGTTCGACGATCATGTCCTGCTGCAGGCCCAGGACAGTGTCGTACGCCTTGCGGGCCGTAGCCTCGTCCTCGTAGCCGATGACCAGCAGTTCTGCCATTTCTTGCTCCTTTCGTTCCCCCGCAGTGTGCTCACGGGGGCGCGCCTGGTGGATCACCCACGACGGGGGAAGTCCCGCTACTCTGCAGCGGGAGGCTCGTGCACATGACCGAAACACCTGATCCGTCGCCCAGCGGGGCGCAGTTGTCGCGCCTTCTGGGCGCTGCCGTCCTGGTGGGCCTGCTGGCCGGTGGCGCGGCCGTCGTGTTCCTCGCAGTGAAGCACTACCTGTACGTGTTGTTGTGGCAGGACGTGCCCGATGCGCTGGGCGGTACGCCTGCCTGGTGGGTGTTCGCCATCCTGCTCGCCGGTGCCGTCGGAGTGTGGGCTGCGATCAAGCTGCCGGGCCATGGCGGGCACCGTCCGCTGGACGGGATGGCCGCCAACATCGGGCCCAAGGAGATCGGCTCGGTGATGGTGGCAGCGCTGATCTCCCTGTCGGTCGGCGCGGTGGTGGGTCCGGAGGCGCCACTGATGGCCCTCGGGTCGGCGGTCGGTGGCTTCGTGGCGATGCGTTCGCCCGCCCCGGTCCGCCAGGTCCTCATGCTCGCAGGTGCTGCGGCCGCCATCACGATGATCCTGGGCAACCCACTGGTGTCGGCGATCTTGCTGCTGGAGGTGGCCGCGATCAAGGGCGGCCCGGGCGGCAGGAAGGCTGTGATTGCCAGCCTGCCCGTGCTGGTCGCGATGGGCTTCGGCTACATGATCCAGGTCGGGGTGGGCGATTGGGGTGGTGTCGGGGAGTCGAAACTGGCGGTCCCGGGCCTGCCCGCGTACGACACGGTGCAGGTCGGGGACTTGCTGCTCGCACTGGTGGTGGCCCTCGTGACCGCCGCCTTCGCGGTGTTCGCGGTGGAGACCGGTACGGCCATCCAGAACCGGATCAAGCGACCCCTGGTCGGACTACTGATAGCGGCCGTCGTGGTCGCCACAGCCGCAGTGGCGATGCGTGCGCTGACCGGCCAGCCCGTCGACATGGTCCTGTTCTCCGGCCAGGAGGCGATGGGCAGTGTGCTCACCGTCGGGTCGGTGGGGACGCTGTTGGTCATTGCCATCGCCAAGACGATCGGCTACGCGATGTCCCTGGGCGGCGGGTTCCGCGGCGGCATGGTTTTCCCCGCCGTGTATCTCGGAGTGGTGGTGGGGACCGGAAGTTCACTGCTGGTGTCCGGCACCAACGTCTCAGCGCTGGCTGCCACCGGCATCGCGGCGGCCGTGGCGGCGGTGCTGCGTCTCCCCTTCACTGCGGTGCTGCTCGCCCTGCTGCTGTGTGCCGGGGCGGGGCTGGCGGTGACCACCCCGGCGGTCGTCGGTGCGGTGATCGGTGTCATCATCCGGGCGGTCGCGGACATGCGCCTGCAACGCGCGTCGGTCGATCAGAGTGCGGTCCACGCGCCGCAGTGAGGATCGCCTCAGCCTGGTCCGGCAGTCGAGC
>DAOMFH010000223.1:0-4204 GCA_035429705.1 Actinomycetota bacterium | reverse complement strand
GGCGCCCGCCCGACCTGGCCGCAGCGCAGTCGGCCCACCTGAGCACAACCGGATCAGTGACGGACCCGAAGCCAGCAGGGCCGGTGCCAATGCCGCCGCGCGTCCGCGCCGAGATGGTCCGGCCACACGACCAAGTGGGGCACCCCGGGCTGGATCTGCTGGTTGCAGCCCGGACAGATGTAGACCTTCGTGGCACGGGCACCGGGCACGTCCTGCACGATGAAGTCACCCATCCGTTTCCGGCTGGCGTACCCGGCCGACAGGGCAGGTGCCTGGTCGGTGCGGCGTCGGTTCCGGCGGGCCATTGCACCAGGTTAGGCCGCCGGCTCAGTAAGTGCGGAAACCCCGGCGGGTCTTGCGCCCCAGGTACCCGGCCTCGACCACCTGCTCGAGCAACCGGGCCGGTGCCAGTTCGGGCAGCCGGAACTCTGCGTGCAGGGTCTGCTCGATGGCCAGGGACACGTCGTTGCCGACCACGTCAAGCAGCGCGAACGGGCCGAGCGGCAGTCCCGCGCTCTTGGTCATGACCGTGTCGATCTCATCGGCGGTCGCGTAGTGCGACTCCAGCAACAGCACCGCATCGTTCAGGTACGGGAACAACAGAGCGTTGACGATGAAACCGGCCCGGTCGCCGCACTTGACCGCGTGCTTGCCGACCTTGGCGCACAGGTCGGCCACCGTCGCGGTCACATCCGGTCCGGTCGTGACGGGGCTGACCACCTCGACCAGTTTCATGATCGGAGCGGGGTTGAAGAAGTGCATCCCGACCACATCCTGCGGCCGGCTGGTCACCGCGGCCATCTCCACCACGGGCAGTGAACTGGTGGTGGTCGCCAGGATCGCTCCCGGCTTGCAGATCCGGTCGAGGTCCCGGAACAGTTCGAGCTTGACATCGAGGTCCTCGACGATGGCCTCCACCACGAGGTCGACATCGGCCAGTGCCTCACGCTGCGTGGCCCCGGTGATCCGGCTCAGCACCTCGGCGCGCGCCTCCTCGGTCATCCGGCCCTTGGCCACGGCCTTGTCCAGCGACTTCGTGACCGCCGCCTGCACACCGGCGACCTTCTCATCGCTGCGCGCGACGAAGACCACCTCGTAGCCGCTCTTGGCGAACACTTCGACGATGCCGGAGGCCATGGTCCCGGTGCCGACCACACCAACGGTCGCGACCGGCCGGACATCCGCGGTCTCGGCGGCGGCGCCCGACTTCTGCTCCTGCCCGGTGTGGTCGTAGAAGCCCTTGCCGGACTTCTCCCCCGTCAGCCCCGCCGCGATCATCTGCTTGAGGATCGGCGCCGGGGCGTGCAGCCGGCGGCCGGTGGTCGCATACAGCGCATCGAGAACGTCGTAGGCGGTGTCGATGCCGATCTTGTCCAGCAGCCTGAGCGGACCGATCGGGTAGCCGCACCCGAACCGCATGGCCGCGTCGATGTCGTCGCGGCTCGCGTACCCCGCCTCGTACATGGTCACCGCATGGTTGAGGTATCCGAACAGGAGGCCGTCGGCGATGTAGCCGGGCCGGGAACGCACAACCGTGAACTCCCGGCCGATAGCGGCAAGGAACTGCTGCAGCGACTCCACCGCGTCGGAGTCCGCAAAGTCCGGTCGAACCAGTTCGGCGTGTGCACGGGCCGGTTCGTGTGGCAGGGACAGGCCGAGCACCCGGTTGGGCCGGCCACTGCTCAGCGCCAGGTCCGTGACCGACAGTGCGGTGGCGGTCGTCACCAGCACGGCGGAGTCGGCGGCCAGTCCGCCCAGTTCGGCGAAAACCGCGTGCTTGACCTCCTGCCGCTCGGGCAGGCATTCGATCACGATGTCCGCGGTCGCCGCCTCCGACAGGGACGCACCGACCGGCATTCCCGCGCGCTGCGAGGCGGCCTGCGCACTCGCCTCATCCTTCTCGATCGCGACGACCCGCCACCCGGCCCCGGCAGCGAATTTCGCCACCTGCGTCCCGACCGTGCCCACCCCGACGACTGCCACCGTGTTCTCTACCATGCTGCCAGTCTGGCAAAAGGTCCAATTGGGACAATGGGTGGGTGTGGCACGCCCGACCGCTGTTCGACGACGACATCCCCGAGGTCGTCGCGATGGTCAACGCCTGCGAGCTGGCCGACAGCGGCGAGGTAATGCTGGAGGCGGCTGATCTAGTCGCCGACCTCACCTACGCCGACCGGGAACGCGACGCCACCGTGGTGATGCAGAACGGCCGGATCGTCGGGTGGGCGATGGTCTGGGACCAGCGCAAGCGATGGGCCGACGTGCATCCGGATGCGCGCGGGCAGGGCATCGGAACCTGGCTGTTGCGGTGGGCCGCCTGGCGTGCCAGCCAGCTCGGCGCCGGGCGCACCGGACAGACCATCGACGACCGGCGCACCGAAGTGGCGCGGTTCTTCCAGGCGCACGGGTACTCACCCCGCTACACCTCGTGGGTCCTGACCATTCCCGCCGCCCCTGGAACGCACACGGCCGAACCGGCATCCCCCGCCCGGACCGACGAGGTCCTCACCCTGTTCGAAACCGCCTTCGGAGAACACGCCGACCGGCAGGCCGTCAGCCTCGAACAATGGCGCGCCGGGACCGTGGACCGGCGCGGCTTCCAGCCCGAGGATCTGCTGGTGGTGCGGCAGGATGGGAGGCTGGCCGCTGCCGCCTTCCTCGTGGAGGCCGACGAGATCTGGGTGGACAAACTCGCGGTCGCCGCCCGGTTCCGCGGGCAGGGGCTCGCCCGGGAGTTGCTCACCGCCGCCCGTGCCCGGGCCTGGGCCCGCGGGTATCCGCAGGTGCGCCTTTCGACGGATTCGAACACCTCCGCACTGGCCGTGTACGAGCGGCTCGGAATGCGCATCGAACGAAGTTTCACGCACTGGGCCGTGGATCTGTGAACTCGCCGCGACCCGTTGGCGTCGTTGCCGCGCCGCGGGACCGTTCGTCGTCGGCCGGCGCATACGAGCAGCGGGGGGCCGATCGCGGGCCCCGGTCGCTCTGATGCAGCCGCTCAGTTGTCGCCGCCGTGACCGGAGACGATGCCGGTCGCTCGAAGACGGCTCTCAGCGTTCTCTCAGCCGGCCGGTGCCACACCCCCCCCGTGACGGACCCCGCTCACCGCCGCTGCGGAACAGTCGGCGCGGCGCCGCAACCTCAGAACAGGCGTGAGTCCGCGTCGTCGAGGCCCCGCAGATGGTCGTAGTCCACCACGACACACCGAATGCCCCGGTCGACGGCCAGCGTGCGCGCCTGGGGTTTGATCTCCTGCGCGGCGAAGACACCGGTGACCGGCGCGAGCAACGGATCCCGGTTCAGCAGATCCAGGTAGCGGGTCAACTGTTCGACGCCGTCGATCTCACCGCGGCGCTTCACCTCCACGGCCACCGCCGCCCCCTCGGCGTCCCGGCACAGCAGGTCCACCGGGCCGATGGCGGTCGGGTACTCCCGGCGGACCAGCGTCCAGCCGTCCCCGAACGTCCCCACCTGCTCGGCCAGCAGTTCCTGCAGGTGCGCCTCCACCCCGTCCTTCACCAGACCCGGATCCGGCCCGAAGGATCCCGACCAGTCGTGCTCGATCTGCCCGAGCCGGATGATCAGGCGCTCACCGGCCTTGTTGGTGACCTCCCAGACGGTTCCCTCATCGTCAGCGGACTCTCGCAGGGTGCAGGGCGGACTCATCCAGTTGAGGGGCTTGTAGGCCCGGTCGTCGGCGTGCACGGAGACCGAGCCGTCGGCCTTGAGCAGCAGGAGACGTCGGGCCATCGGCAGATGGGCACTGAGCCGGCCCACGTAGTCCACCTGGCAGGTCGCCACCACGAGTCGCATCAGCGGGTGTAGTCGTAGAAGCCCTTGCCCGACTTGCGCCCCAGGTCACCTGCGGCCACCATCCGGCGCAACACCTCCGGCGGGCTGAACTTCTCGTCCTGGGTGTCGGCGTAGATGTTCGAGGTGGCGTTGAGGATGATGTCCACCCCGGTCATGTCGGCAGTCTCCAGCGGACCCATGGCATGCCCGAACCCGAGCCGGCAGGCCGTGTCGACGTCCTGCGCGGTGGCGACCCCGGACTCGACCAGCGAGATCGCCTCCATCGCCAGGGCGGTGATCAGCCGGGTGGTCACGAACCCGGCCACATCCCGGTTCACCACCACGACCGTCTTGCCTACCCCCTCGGCGAAGTCCTGGGCGCGCCGCAGGGACTCGTCGCTGGTCTTGTACC
>DAOMFH010000222.1:1422-4218 GCA_035429705.1 Actinomycetota bacterium | reverse complement strand
CAGCGGTTGGACACCGTGCTGTACACGATCTGCGAGTCGCTGCGCGCGATCGCCGTGCTGTACCACCCGGTCATGCCGACGGCCATGCAGGCGGTGTGGGCGAACCTCGGGGCGGCCGGCGAACTGGCCGCGCAGTCCGTGCTGGAGGTCGGCACCTGGGGTCAGTTGCCCCCGGGTAGCACGGTGACGAAGGGGGCCGCGCTGTTCCCGCGCCTGGAGACCACGTGAGTCTGCCGGCCGGATTCGCGCCCCTGGCCGACCCGCTGCCCTCACCGGTGATCGACAGTCATTGCCACTTGGACATCGGGGCAGGTGGCCGGGACGGCGAGCCGGGCCTGCCGGTGGAGACCGCCCTGGCAGCCGCTGAGGCGGTCGGGGTCGACGCGGTCGTGCAGGTGGGGGTGGATGTCGCCAGTTCACGGATCTCGGTGCAGATCGCGCAGGACTGGCCGCAGGTCGTCGCGGCCGTGGCCATCCATCCCAACGAGGCGCCCAGGATCCATGCCGAGCACGGTCCCGACGCGCTGGAGTCCGCGTGGGTGCAGATCGCCGAACTGGCCCACGACGACCGGGTCGTGGCGATCGGGGAGACCGGGCTGGACCACTACCGCACCGATTCCGGGGGCCGGGCGGCCCAAGAGGCCTCCTTCCGCCGTCACATCCGGCTGGCCAAGGAACTCGACAAGACGCTGGTGATTCACGACCGCGACGCGCACGCCGACATCCTGCGGGTCATGGATGACGAGGGGTCGCCGGAGCGGGTCGTGATGCACTGCTTCAGCGGCGATGCGGCCTTCGCGCAGGCCGCGACCGACCGCGACTGGTACTGCTCCTTCGCGGGGGTGGTCACCTTCAAGAACGCCACGGCGTTGCGGGAGGCGCTCAGCGTCGTGCCGCGGGAACTGATCCTCGTGGAGACCGATGCGCCGTTCCTCGCGCCGACCCCGTTCCGGGGCAAACCGAACGCCTCCTACCTGGTCCCGCTGACGATGCGGGCGATGGCGGCGCATCTGGGCGCCGACCTCGACGAGTTGTGCCAGGCGGTGCGGGCCAACACGTTCGAGGCCTTCGGCGGGTTCTGATGGCCACGCTGGGCCCGGCCCGGATCCGGGCGCTGGCCGCCGAACTCGACCTGCGACCGACCAAGCGGCTCGGACAGAACTTCGTGACCGATCCGAACACGGTGCGCCGGATCGCGCGACTGGCCGGAGTTGGCCCGCAGGACGTGGTGCTGGAAGTGGGGCCGGGGCTGGGCTCGCTGACGCTGGCCCTGCTGGAGACCGGGGCGAGGGTGGAGGCCGTCGAGATCGACCGGCGACTGGCTGAGCTGTTGCCGCGCACCGTGGCCGAACTTGACCCGGACGCGGATCTGTCGGTGCGCTGCGCGGACGCCGTGGCCATGCGTCCGTCCGATCTGCGGCCGACGAAGTTCGTCGCCAACCTCCCCTACAACACCGGGGTGCCGATCCTGCTCAACGTGTTGCAGTGTTTCGAGTCGGTGCTCAGCGGGGTGGTGATGGTGCAGGCCGAGGTGGCCGACCGGCTCACCGCGCAGCCCGGGTCGCGGGTGTACGGGGTTCCTTCGGTGAAACTGGCGTGGTGGGCCACGGCGCGGTCGTTGGGACGGGTGGGCACCGAGGTCTTCTGGCCGGCGCCGAAGGTGCAGTCCGGTCTCGTGGGATTCGAACGGCATCCGGTGACCGATCCGCACCTGCGGGAGGACACCTTCGCCGCGATTGACGCGGCATTCGCCCAGCGCCGCAAGATGCTGCGCAGCGCTCTGCGTTCCTGGGCGGCACCGTTGCCCGCCGCGCAGGTTCTGCAGGCTGCCGGGATCGACCCCGCGCGAAGGGGTGAATCCCTCACCGTCGCACAGTTCCGGGCGCTGGCCAGCGCGAAGTCGCAACTGTTGTCGCCCTAGCCTGGAGGGGTGCCGGTGCCGTCTGCGGTTCTCGTGGAGACCCCCGCCAAGATCAATCTGCATCTGGGCGTGGGTCCGGTGCGCGCGGACGGGTACCACGAGTTGGCCACTGTCTTCCAGGCCCTGGATCTGGTCGACGAGCTGACGGCGCTGCCGCAGGCCTCGGGGATCATCCTGGAGATGGACGCCGAGGGGGAGCGAGTGACCGGGCGGGCCGCGGACAACCTCGCAGTCAGAGCCGCCCGCGCGTTGAAGCAGCGCTACAAGGTGAAGCAGGGTGTGCGGCTGATGCTCAGCAAGCAGATCCCGGTAGCAGGAGGCATGGCCGGCGGTTCGGCCGACGCCGCAGCAGCCCTGGTGGCGTGCAACGCGGTGTGGGGGCTGGGGTGCACCCAGGCCGAACTGGCCGACATCGCCGCGCAGTTGGGGTCGGACGTGCCGTTCAGCCTGCACGGGGGCACCGCCCTGGGCGCCTCCCGCGGCGAGGTCTTGACCCCGGTGCTCACCACCGGCGAGTTCGTCTGGGTCGTGGCCGCCTCGTTCAGCACGCTGTCCACCCCGCAGGTCTACGCGACCTTCGACAAGATGCACGCCGACCGGGCTGTGCCCATGCCGAAGGTGCCGGCCGGACTGCTTGCTGCCCTGCGCAGCGGAAACCCGACCGCGCTGGGTCACCACCTGCACAACGATCTGCAGCCCGCGGCGATCAGGCTGCGTCCCGAATTGGACCTCCTGTTGGAGGCCGGCCGGGATTACCGGGCACTGGGTGCGATGGTCAGCGGCAGTGGGCCGACCTGCGTGTTCCTCGCCCGCAACCATGAGCACGGTCTGGAACTCGCTGTGGGCTTGTCGACCACGGGGCTGTGTCGCAGTGC
>DAOMFH010000222.1:0-1322 GCA_035429705.1 Actinomycetota bacterium | reverse complement strand
ACCCGTCACGATTGCTGTATCCCCGACGACGTTGGCGTCCGTCGAGGATGTCTCGTACACGGGGCGCTACGTCGTCGCCAGTGGCCCCAAAGCCCGTCTACAGCTGCGCGATCTGCGCAAGGGGAAGCGGCTCGTCCAACTGCCGAAGGGGGCGACTGCGGCATCGCTGAGCCAGGACGGCAGGTACTTGGCGTACTCGATGCCGGTCGGTCCGTGGGCGCGTCGCAAGATCCTGGTCTACGACCGCAAACGGGAGCGGACCACCAACGTGACCCGCCGCACGAATGGCAAGGTCCTGGTTCCCTCGTGGAATGGTTCCTGTACCCCAGCCCGTTGCGAGGAGGATCAGAAACTGATCGATGAGCCGCAACTGCGCGGCGGGCAGATCTCCGGCAACGGCCGGTACGTGGTGTTCAGTGCGAACTTCCGTGAGCCCGCCGTCATCGACGTCTACGTGAAGAATCTGAAGACCGGCAAGTTGCAGATCTTCAAAGACGTCGGGCAGGTGTACAACTCCGAAGGGGACGCCGAATACGTGCAAGCCCCTTCGATCTCCCATGACGGCTCGGTCATCCTCATCCCCGGGCGGCTCGACTCCTACGAGTCGCAAACCACCTGGGGTCCCGGGCGAGCCCTGTTCGACCGCAGCCGCCTCGTCGAGATCGGCGGAGCGGGCAACGTGATGACCCGTGACGGCCGGATCATCAGCATCAGCGGGGGACCGACCGGATCTGGGTACCGGACCCCGGACGATGTGGTGTGGCGCGATGTCGTGGCGGGGACGGATACGCCGGCCGATCCGCCGTCGATGCGCATGAGTCGGACCAACGCCTCTGCTGACGGCAGGTACGTCTTCTGGCGGCCGAACCCGGCCGACCCGCTGCAGTTGCGCGACCGGACGCTGGGCGTCGGCTACGACCTTGGAACGGCACTCACGGATGCCGGGTACCAGCCGGATCGCTGGATCGGCTACCAGGGCAGTTACCTGTGGGGTGTTCTCAACAGCGACGCGGGAATCAGCGGTGACGGCCGCACACTGTTCCTCACGACCGATGGTGATGGGATCGTGAAGGTGACCTGGACCCCGTGACGCCCTGCCCGGGGGGAATTCGCGCCGCGGGGTCGCACGCTAACCTCGAGAGAGATTCCCCGTTGGTGTAATCGGCAACACTGCAGGTTTTGGTCCTGTCATTCGAGGTTCGAGTCCTCGGCGGGGAGCCATGTGCGCGTGCGGGGTTGGGGGTTGGGGGCGCGCCTCGCGATTCGCGATTGTTGCGGCGTTGGGGGTTTTCCTTGATCAACTTCCTCAACCGTGCAGCAGT
>DAOMFH010000221.1:0-4244 GCA_035429705.1 Actinomycetota bacterium | reverse complement strand
CCTACCACCACTACCGATAGGGACCGATCGTGAACGCCTGCCCGGAATGCCTGTCGGCCGATGTGAGCCGCCGTAGCCTGCTGCTCTCTCTCGGTGCCCTCGGCTCGTCCGTACTGGCCGCGGGCACCACCCGGGTCGCCTGGGCCGATGGTCCCTGGGAGGGGGACACGCTGGTCGTCCTGTCCCTGCGCGGCGGGTTCGACGGACTGTCGGCGATCGTGCCGCTGGGTGATCCTGACTACGCGGCGTTGCGCCCCACCATCGGGGTTCCCCCGGCGACCGCACTGCAGCTCGATTCGACGTTCGGCATGCACCCGGCGATGACCGCGCTCAAGACCCAGTGGGACCGCGGCCGGGTCGCCGTGGTGGCCGCCACCGGGCTGCCCGATCCGAATCGCTCCCACTTCTCGGCCATGGATGAGATCGAACGCGCCGCACCCGGTTCGAGCATCCGCACCGGGTGGCTCGACCGCATGCTGTCGCTGCACGACGCGGCTGGTCCGTTCGGCGCAGTGCAGTTGGGATCCACCTCGATGCCGATGGCTTTCGCGGGCCCCTACGACGAGGTGGGCATGGATCGGCTGGCGGACTTCGCCCTGGACGGCGCATCGGAAGCGGCCGACCGGACCCGGTGGTCCACGGCTCTGACCACCTTGCACGACCGGGCCGGGGAGGCGTTGAAGACCTCGGCCGGCACCACGCTGTCCGCACTGGCCACGGCGGCCACGCTGAGCGACTACACGCCGGCAGTGCCCTACCCGGACAGCGACCTGGGCCGGACCCTGCAGGACGTCGCCCAGCTCATCAAAGCCGATCTGGGCGCCCGGGTGATCACGGTGGACGAGGGCGACTGGGACATGCACGCGGACCTCGGCCGGGTGGACGGCGGCTGGATGTTCGACAAGCTGAGCGACCTCTCGGACTGCCTGGCCGCTTTCCTGGACGACCTCGGGTCTGCCCGGGACCGGGTCACGCTCATCACGATGAGTGAGTTCGGCCGGCGCGCGGAGGAGAACGAGTCGGGCGGGCTCGATCACGGCTGGGGGAACGTCATGCTGGTGGCCGGCGGCAACGTGAACCCCGGTGTCCACGGTCAGTGGCCGGGGCTGTCAGCCGGGGCTCTGCTGGACGGCGATCTGCGCGCGACCACCGATTACCGGGCCGTGCTGGCCGACGTACTGGCCCACCGGTGCGGAGCCGACGGCACCGCGATCGGTTCGGTTCTGCCGGGCTGGAACGGGCAGATCCTCGGGGTGACGGCTCCCTGAGGACCCGCGTAGCGTCGGCACATGACCGGTTCGCGTCTGCTCGTCGTCCATCACACGCCGTCGCCGGCTGTGCGTGCGCTGCTGGAACAGGTGGTGACCGGCGCGCGACTGCCGGAACTGGCCGAGGTGGAGGTCGCGGTGGAGCCAGCCCTGTCCGCCACGGCCAGCGACGTGCTGGCCGCCCGGGCCGTGCTGCTGGTGACGCCGGCGAATATCGGGTACATGAGCGGGGCGCTGAAGCACTTCTTCGACACCATCTACTACCCGTGCATGGATGCGACCCGGGGGCTGCCGTACGGCCTGCTGGTTCACGGCAACGATGACACCGCCGGCGCGGTCAGGTCGGTTCAGAAGATCGCCGACGCCCTGCAGTGGCGACAGGTCGCAGAAGTCCTGTCCGTCGTGGAGAACCCTGGTCCCGCGCAACTGCAGGCTGCCCACGACCTGGGCGCAACGGTCGGTGTGGCACTGCTGGACTGACCCCGGGGCGCGGGTCGGGCGCGGCGTAAGGGTCCGGTTCGGACGGCCTTGCGGTGCTGTCGCCAGGGCCCGGGGCTGTTCTAGGGTCGGCCTGGATTCCTACCGAAAGGGGCAGCGATGAACAGGACAGTCCGTGCGGCAGCGGTGGTGGTGGCGGTACCCGTGCTGGGTGCCACGACGATGGGTGCGGCCATGGCGGCCAGTGATCCGGCACAGGTGGTGATCCCCACCCTGGACGCGCAGTACCTCGGGCCTATGAGCACCGCGGGCCGGATTCCGAAGATCCAGGTCTCGGCCAGTGAGGTCTCCCGGGCGTTCGTGAACATGGTCTCCTACAAGACCGTGAGCAAGGTGGCCCGGAACACCGACGGCCGGGCCCAGCAGAAGGGCGACACCGTCGACACCCAGGGCTACCGCTGCAAGGCGACATCCTTCAAGTACATCCAGCCGGGATCGGCCGGGCAGTACGCCAAGGTGGGCTGGAAGTGCACCTTCCGGGCTGCCGACACCCCGACCGGGATCGTCCTGACCTACAAGCAGTCGTCGAAGTAGCGCAGTGCGCCGGGGGCGGTTAGGCGGTGCCCGCGACGGGCTAGCGTGGGACTCTTGAAGAAGCCCCTCGCAATCGCCTGCCTGGCAGTCTGCCTACCCGCCGCCCCGGCCCTGGCCGCCGATCACCCCAAGCCGATGGGTGACTTCGCCTACCAGGTGGTGAAGGACCTGAACTCGCAGAAGCGCGTGCAGGGCACCCCGGGGGAGCGGGCGGCGGCCAAGAAGATCCGTGCCTGGTTCAAGACCTTCGGCTATCACCCGAAGGTGCAGAAGTTCTCGTTCACGCGCAAGGGGACGACCTACCAGTCGCGCAACGTCACGGCCACCCTGCCGGGCAAGGGGAAGAAACCGCCGCTGGTGATCATTGGAGCGCACTACGACAGCCAGGTCAACGGGTACGGTGCCGACGACAACGCCTCCGGGGTGGCGGTGATGCTCGAGGTGGCCAAGCGGATGGCGAACAAGCGATTGCCCGCCACGGTGAAGTTCGTTGCGTTCGGCGCCGAGGAGAACCCCGGTGGTCTGGAGGGCTCCAACCGCTACGTGAACGCAATGAATACGCAGCAGATCAAGCGGACCCATGTGATGATCAACTTTGACTCCCTGCTGGTGGGCGACCACATGTATGTGCACGCGGGCACGAACAAGAAGGTGTGGGCCCGCGACCGGATGCTGCAGATCGCCCAGCGCTACCAGTTGCCGCTGCGCACCCAGCCCGGAGGGAACCCGCAGTACCCGGCCGGGATCACCCCCAACGGGTTCGGCGACTACACCGCCTTCAACAAGGCCGGCATCCCGGTGGTCGCGTTCGAAGCCACCAACTGGGAGATCGCCGACAAGGACGGCTACACCCAGACTGAACTGCACGGGTCCTACTGGCACACCCCCAAGGACTCCGTCAGTGGCATCGAGGCGGACTTCCCGTACCGCCCCGGCGTGCGGTTGTACACGTTCACCAAGGCCTCGGTGCAGTTCCTGAAGTCGCTGCGCTAGTTGCCGGGCCGTGCCCGCGGACGTTCCGCGACTCGGCCGGGGGCGGCTTGGTCAGGTCTCGATCCGTTGCTGCAGCCTGTTCATCCCGGACAGCCACCTGTCCGGATCCGTGGCGCGGGCCACGCAGTAGTCGGTTACCTGTGGGTGGGGCAGGATCAGGAACTCCTCGCCGTCGAGGGCCCGCACCACCTGGTCGGCCACCTCGTCGGCGGTCAGCGCCTCGGCGGACAGCAGTAGTTGCGCGGCTTGTCCGGCGCTCTGCAGCATGGGAGTCGCCACCCCCTGCGGGCACAGCGCCTGCACC
Organism: Actinomycetota bacterium; assembly: GCA_035429705.1. Taxonomy (GTDB): domain Bacteria; phylum Actinomycetota; class Actinomycetes; order S36-B12; family UBA10799; genus JADKAV01. Next base: position 647 of record DAOMFH010000221.1, on the reverse strand, counting down.
ACCACGCCCCGATGCAGGTAGGTGGCGCGCAGCCACTCCGCGAAGGCCAGCGCCGCATGCTTGGTGACCGAGTAGGGGGCAGAGCCGAGGCTCATCAGCAGTCCCGCCGCGGACACGGTGGCCAGGAACCGCCCCTCGCCGCGTTCCAGCCAGCCGGGCAGCAGCAGCCGGGCGGCCCGGACATGGGCCATGGTGTTGATCTCCCAGGTGCGCTGCCACAGTGCGTCGTCGGTGTCCGGCCCGCCCTCTGTGGCCACCCCGGCATTGGCGCAGTACAGGTCGACGTGCCCCAGGTACGACATCGCGGTGCTGTGCAGGTGCTCCACACCCTGCTCGGTGGACACATCCGCCAGCACCGGCAGACCGCCGACCTGTTCGGCCACCTCGGAGACCGTGACCGAGTCGATGTCGGCGAGTACCAGTCGTGCTCCCCGCCCGGCCAAGGTCATGGCCAGGGCGGCACCGATGCCACTGCCGGCCCCGGTGATGACCACACCCGCATCCTCGAGTTCCACTTCCGCCTCCCGTGTCCGCAGATCCACCGGTTCGGGGCGGTTCCCCACAAGTGCATTCCGGTGGCGGCTCCATTATTGGCGCTGGGGAGGTCCGGCGGGAATGGTGCGGTGGTGATGAGGCCGACCGCGGAC
>DAOMFH010000220.1:0-4253 GCA_035429705.1 Actinomycetota bacterium | reverse complement strand
ACCGACGAGTTGCTGTCCGGCGGGGACGACGAGAGCCTGACCGAGGCCGAACGTGCCATGCGGGAACGGATCCGGGAGACCGCCGCCGGGATAACCCGGTTCGACATGCGTCACGACCGGGTCGTGGCCGGGGCCGGGGGGCTACTGCTGGCGTGGGACGCCCAGCACGGCGGGCGGCGCATCGAGGCGGCACAGGCCGCCTTCGACCCCCGGATCAGCCCGGACGGACAGTGGCTGAGCTGGGTGGGACCCGGTGGACTGCACGTGTGCCGGTGGGACGGCACCGGGCACCGCGTGCTGGTGTCCGAGCAGGCCGACGAGACCTGGGCCGTGGCCGACTTCATCGCCGCGGAGGAACTGGGCCGGAGCCGGGGCTACTGGTGGCTGCCCGACTCCTCGGGTCTGCTTGTTCAGCACACCGACGACAGCCTGGTCCCCGTCTGGTTCCGCAGCGACCCCGCCAACCCGCAGCGGGAGCCGGTCGCGCAGCCCTACCCGCATGCCGGCGCGCTGAACGCGAACGTCACGTTGTGGCGGTTCGGCCTCGACGGCGCCGGGGCCCCGGTCGGTCTACCGGATGGGGAGTACCTGGCCACCGTCACCGGCGGGGTCATCGGAGTCTTCGACCGGGAACAGACGCGGCTGACCATGTGCGACTACGCCTGCGAGCCCCTCGGTGTGCTCGCCGGACAGCCATGGTTGGATCTGGTCCCCGGGCTGCCCCGGCGAGACGGCGATCGTCTCATCGCCTGGACGAACGACTCCTCGCGCCGGCTGACCGTCGACGGCCTGCCGGTCACCCCTGCGGATGTCCACCTGCGATCCCTGGTCGGAATCCACGAGGGACGCATCTACCTCACCGCCGCCCAGGCGCCGGCGGAGAGCCGGTTGGCGTGCATCGACGAACGCGGTTTCCGCTGGCTGTCGGAGCCGGACCGTTTCGTCACGGCCACGGTCGAGTCGGGGATCATCGTGACCAGTGACACCGGATGGCTGGACTACCGCGCCGAGGTCACCATCCGGGACTGCGACTACACACCGCTGGCAACGGTCGAGAACCTGGCCGAGGAGCCGGTCGTCTCGGCGAGCCCCCGCCTGCTGCCGGCCGGACGGGACGACGTACAGACCGTGGTGCTGCTGCCCGCCGATGATGACGGGCGGCGGCTGCCCGTGCTCATGTACCCCTACGGCGGCCCCCACGCCCAGCGGGTGCTGGCCGCCCGTGGCGCGTATGCCAGCGCCCAGTGGCTGGCCGATCAGGGATTCGGCGTGGTCGTCGCGGACGGCCGCGGAACGCCGGGCCAGTCCCCGGCCTGGGAGTTCGCGGTGCACGACAACCTGCGTGATCCCGCCCTCGAGGACCAGGTCACCGCCCTGGACCGGGCGATCGCCACGTACCCGGATCGTCTCGACCCGACGCGCGTGGGCATCCTGGGCTGGTCCTACGGCGGCTACCTCGCGGCCCTGGCGGTCCTCGCCCGACCGGATGTCTTCCACGCCGCGATCGCCGGCGCCCCGGTCACCGACTGGCGGTTGTACGACACGGCCTACACCGAGCGCTACCTGGGCGATCCCGGCCGTAATGCGGCTGCGTACGACCACTGCTCGCTGCTGCCACTGGCCGGTGACCTGGAACGCCCGCTGCTGCTCATCCACGGCCTCGCCGACGACAATGTCTTCGCCGCGCACACCCTGCGACTGTCCGGCGCACTGCTCGCCGCCGGTCGCGCCCACGAGGTCCTCCCGCTGGCCGGGGTGACGCACATGACCCCGCAGCCCGAGATCGCGGAGAACCTGCTGAGACTCCAGGTGGACTTCTTCCGCCGCCATCTGTGAGCCGGGCGGGCAAGTCCGCGAGAGGTTCCGGGCACTCGGTAACCCGTTACCGCGCCACTGCCCCCCTGTAGCGGGCCATCTGCGCGGTAACGGGGCATCTGCGCGGCAACCGGCCAGTGCAGCCCGCCGCCGAAGCCCCAACCGCCCGCAGCACGCACCGCCCGACCCGCAGACTGCCCCCGCCGCGAGCATGCCCACCTCGCCGACGAGCGGCGCCCGCTACTCCTTGGGCAGGTGCGAGAGGTCCAGCGCCGCGGTCGGCACATCGTTGTGGACCACGTCGCGCACATCCGGGAAATGGCAGGCGGAGAACTGCCCGCCCTTGGTCCCGATCTGGATCAACGGCGGTTCCTGCTGCTCGCAGATCTCCTGGGCCTTCCAGCACCGGGTCCGGAAACGGCAGCCCGACGGCGGGTTCGCCGGGCTGGGGACGTCGCCCTGCAGAACGATGCGCCGGCGGTCCTCGCGGCCCACCGGATCCGGCACCGGCACCGCTGACAACAGGGCCTGCGTGTAGGGGTGGCTCGGGTTCTCGTAGATCGAGGCTTCGTCGCCCACCTCCACGATCTTGCCCAGGTACATCACACCGACCCGATCGGAGATGTGCCGCACCACCGACAGGTCGTGAGCGATGAAGATGTAGGTGAGGTTGAACTCGTCCTGCAGGCTCTCGAACAGGTTGATCACCTGTGCCTGGACGGACACGTCGAGGGCCGAGACCGGCTCATCACACACGATGATCTTCGGCTTCAGGGCCAGCCCGCGGGCGATGCCGATCCGCTGCCGCTGGCCGCCGGAGAACTGGTGCGGGTAGCGGTTGATGTGCTCGGGGTTCAGGCCGACCACCTCGAGCAGGTCCTGCACCGCCTTCTTGCGGTCCCCCTTCGGCGTGACCGACGGATGGATGTCGAAGGGCTCCCCCACGATGTCGCCGACCGTCATGCGTGGGTTCAGCGACGTGTACGGATCCTGCAGCACGATCTGGATGTCCCGGCGCTTGCTGCGCATGGCCCGGCCCCCCAGGGAGGCCATGTCCTCGCCCTCGAACCAGATCTCCCCGGACGTGGGGGCTTCCAGTCGCATGACCAGACGCGCCAGCGTGGACTTGCCGCAACCGGACTCCCCCACGATGCCCAGCGTCTCGCCCGGGAGCAGGTCGAAGGAGACCCCGTCGACGGCGCGCACCTGTCCGATCTGCTTCTTGAAAATGATGCCGCGGGTCAGCGGGTAGTGCTTGACGACGTCCTTAGCCTGCAGGATCGGTTCGCTCACGGTACACCTCCTCCCAGAAGTGACATGCGGAGTGATGCCCGGGCGTCACCTCGTGGGCCGGCGGCACCTCGCGCAGGCACAAGTCCTTCTTGTACGGGCAGCGGGGGTTGAAGTTGCAGCCGGGCGGCAGGTTCAGCAGCGACGGGGGCAAGCCCTTGATCGCGTACAACTCCTCGCCCTTGGCGTCGACCCGGGGCATGGAGTCGAGCAGGCCCTCGGTATAGGGGTGGGCGGGCTTGCCGTACAGAGTCATCACGTCGGCGTCCTCGACGATCCGGCCCGCGTACATGACCGCGATCTTGTCGGCAACGCCGGCCACGACGCCGAGGTCGTGGGTGATCAGGATCATGCCCATGTTGCGTTCGCGCTGAAGCTCCTGCAGCAGTTCCATGATCTGCGCCTGCACAGTGACGTCCAGCGCGGTGGTCGGCTCGTCGGCGATCAGCACATGGGGGTCGAGGCTGATCGCCATGGCGATCATGATCCGCTGGCGCATCCCCCCGGAGAACTGGTGCGGGTAGTCCTTGACCCGTTCCTTGGCCGCCGGGATCCTTACCTGTTCCATCAGGTCCACCGCGCGCTTCATCCCGTCCTTCTTAGACATCCCGCGGTGCACCTGGAACATCTCGGAGATCTGGTCGCCCACGGTGAACACCGGGTTCAGCGCCGACAGCGAGTCCTGGAAGATCATGGCGATCTCCGCGCCGCGGATACTGCGGCGCTGCTCCTCGGACATCTGCAGCAGGTCGTCGCCCTTGTAGCGGATCTGCCCGCTGGTGATGAATCCCGGGGGCATGTCCAGAATCCCCATGATCGTCTGGGCCGTGACGGACTTGCCCGAGCCGGACTCCCCCAGCACCGCCAGGGTCTCACCGGCGTCGAGGGTGTAGCTCACGCCGTTGATGGCCTTGGCCACGCCGTCCCGCGTGCGGAACTCAACGTAGAGGTCGTCGACGTCCAGCAGGTGATCGCTCATGTCCTCACCGCAGCTTCGGGTCCAGGGCTTCACGCACGGCGTCGCCGAGCATGATGAAACTCAACACGGCGACTGACAGGAAGAACGCCGGGAAGAAGAGCATGAACGGCGCCACCCGGATGTAGGGCTGCGCGTCGTTGATCATCGTTCCCCAGGAGATGACCGGTGG
>DAOMFH010000219.1:0-4276 GCA_035429705.1 Actinomycetota bacterium | reverse complement strand
AGTGACGGCCCGAAGTGACGGCCCGAAGTGACGCGCCGCCCGCCTACTTCGTGACCTTGAACCTCACCCGGATCTTCCTGCCCTGCTTGACCCCGACGAGTTCGCACGTGCCGGTCCTCAGGACCACAACTTTGCGACGCTTGCCCTTGCCTTGCACGGAGCAGACCTTCACGGTCTTGCTCTTCAGCCCCTTGGCGCTGCGCAGCTTCGCGGGCACCTTCACCGTCTTGACCGTCGCCACCGGCACGGGCTGGGCTGGTGGTGGCGTCGTACTCGTGGCTGGTGGGCAGCCGTCCAGAGAGCCTCTGCCGTCGACACCCGGGCATTTGTCGGCGGGATCCAGCACCCCGTCCCCGTCCGTGTCGACCGGCAGAGCGGGCGGACAGCCGTGGTTCTCCTTCGTTCCCTTGGTGGTGGGGCACTTGTCGGCTGAGTCGATCACGCCGTCCCCGTCGCCGTCGGGGCCGGCCAGGGAGTGGAACTCGAGCTTCGGACTCTGCGCACGAATCACCGAACCGTACTGCGAGTCCTTGAAGAACCATTGGACCGTGTAGTCCTGGTTGTACTCGGGGGGATCGAAGTGGAAGGGCACGTAGCCGCCGTTGGGACCCTTGGCAGCGCCGCTGGGCAGCAACTGCACAATGCCCGTCCCGGCGGTCACCGTGCCGTTGAATCCGGGGTCGTTGTTGCACGACCACAGCAGGCTGTTGTTGCTCTTGTAGCGCACGTCGAAGCACACGTAACCGGCTTGGCCGCCGGTGTAGAGGTTCATGAAGAGCTCGACCCGGTTCTGCTGGCCCGCGGGTGCGTCCTTGGCCCAGAACGGGATGACGGCCTTGTCCGGGAAGAAGAACCCGGTGGAGCCGATGTCGGCACTGCTGGGGAATACCCACAGGCGGGCCTCGGATAACTGCATCCCTTCGTAGGTCACCGGGTCGCGCACCTCCCACTGCAGCGCGGTGTTCGACTGGGGGGTGGTCGACCGGACCGGGACGAAGATCTGGTGCATCGTGCCGTTGACCATTGCCGGCGTCCCGATGGACCACGTGAACTGGTCGACCTGGTAGGGCGTTTGCCGGCACCACGGCCCGGTGAGCGGGTTGCCGTTCTTGTCCCGGATCGCCTCGATCACCCAGTTGCCCGAGTTGGTGGTCTCCTCGTAGGCACTCTGGAAGCGGGGGGTGACGAAGCAGCGGATCGGCTTCGTCGTGTCGATCTGCATGTTCGCGGGCAACCGCAGGCGCAGCTCCGGGATGGAGATGCCTGAGCCACAGGGGTTGCCGGGTTCACTGAGGTTGATGACGGCGTAGAAAGTCTCGTCGACCTTCGGTGCGCCGCCGGATGGGGCGCCACCGTAGTCCGCGTAACCCTGGATCATGATCTCGTTGTAGGCGCTGCCCAGGATCGCGGTGGAGCAGTTGAGCCCCCACATGCTCAGCATGCTTCCGGTGAACCACTTCTTGCCTGCGCCGGCCACCAGTGAGTGCGGATCAGCGGCCAACGCCTGGGCCGGCTGAGCCGCCGCCCCGGCCAGGGCCATGAGCAGCGCGACTGCCGCAGATATGACCGTTCTGCGCATGGTGTCCTCCCGAGAGCATGGGTGCGCAGAATGTACGCCGTTCGGCCGACGTGCACCACCCTCCGTTCGGGGTAGTGCGCCGGGTCGAGGCAGGACCGCGGTGCGTGCCGATGTCGGTTTCACCCATTCGGAGCAACGAGCCGCCGCTCGGGAATCCATCCTGCCCCAACCCGAACACCCGGAGTTGCGCCAAGTCGGCATTGGGCGCTCGGCGCCACGGATGGCTGCCGGGCTCCCGGTGTCACACCGAGCCGCGTCCGGACCCGGTCGCCACGAAGGTCGCCCAGTCCCGCGTCGGCGCGCCCTGGCCGGCCATCGTCAGGGCTGCGGTTCGCAACGCGGCTGCGGGATCCCCACCCGGCAGGTTCTCGACGAAGTGGGACATGAGTTGCCGGCCGGCGAGATCATCGACGGGCCATTGCGCGGCGATCACGCTCGTCGCTCCGGCTTCCAGGGCGGCCGGGATGAGTCCCAATGGCTCGTCGCCCGGGGCGATCCGGTACAGCCCGCCGTTGCACACGCTGAATGTGAGGCACCACGCATGCTGGAAGTCCAGGGTTCGCAGCAGAGATGCGGGCACCCTCCCGCTGGAGCCGGCCGACAGGCTCAGCAGCAACTGGTGGTCCTCGCCGGTCGCGCTGTCCGGGAACGTCGCGTGGGTGGCCAGGTGGACCACCGAGGCGCCGCCCGCCGAACGCAGCGCGGCAACGTTCGCCAGGGCGCCGGTGTGCACGTCCGCCGGCAGTCCCGCGGCGTGCCAGACCTCGCCGAGGTGTTCGACTTCCGCGGCGGCCTGCGGCAGGGGGGACATCCCCGCGTAGCCGAGCAGCGGGTCGCCGAGCGCCAGCGCGGACCAGCCGGTGCGACGGCGTCCGGCCAGGTGCGTCCACACCGAGGCGCTGGGGCACACGGTGACGGTGGTGGACGCCAGCCACGGCGTGCCGGTGGGGTCGATCAGGGCCATCCACGGCACGGGGTGCAACTGCCGGTGCGGGACGACGATGCAGCGGGCCGGGGCGCGGTCGAGAACCGGCCCGACCAGTACGTCGTAGAGCATCCGGCCCGCCTCGAACGCGGCGGCCGGGTCGTCGCCCTGCACGGCGCGGCGCGTGCTGACCACCATGTCGCCCATCGGGCTGGCGTCGACCGGCGCGCGGCCGTCGATGAAGTAACTGCCGATGAAGCCGCTGGTGTACTGATCGGGCAGCCGCAGATCGGGTACCAGCCGGACGTCGTCGGCGGCGATCACCAGGGCGGCCAGACCCATCGCCGGGTGTAGCGGGTGATTGGGAACGACGTACTCGACCAGCACCTCGTCGGGGTGCAGCGCCGCCTGCACCGCGGCCAGGCCGGCGGGTCCGGCACCACCCCGGAACCCGGTTCCGGCGATCTCGTACATCGACTCGACCGCGGCCAGCGCCTCCCGCCGGGCAGGCGCCTGCTCGTCATCGGCGGTCCGCACGGCGCTGATCAGGCGCATCTCCCGCAGTAGCGGGTCGGGGTCGGCCTCCGGGGCGAACGCCAGCACGCGACCGGCCTGGCCGGATTCCCCCGGATCACCGCTGTCACCGTGGAAGCAACCCGACAGCGCATCCAGCAGTGCCCGGGCGCGCGCGGCTTCGGTGAGGTCGAAGACTTCCGCGGGGTCGGGGTCCGCGTCGTCGAGCAGGTCGCGCAGCGGCGGGCCGGTCACCTGGTCGGCCTGCTGAGCGACCCACAGTCTGCCGGTTCGGCTGCTCCACCTGCGACGCAGTTGCTCACAGGCGTCCAGCAGGTCGTGGCGCAACTGCGTCCGCCCGGCACCGTCGGGGTCACGACGGGCGAGGAAGTCCTGCAGGGCGGTGGCCGCGGTCAGCCATGCCTGCGGGTCACCGGTCTTGGTGGCGGCGGCCATCGCCGAGCGCAGCCGCAACTCGGCCCGCGACGGGGTCATGGCATCCGGCCTGCGGGGTCAGGACGCACCGTAGCGCGATTCCAGGTCGGCCAGCATGGCCGCCACCTGGGCGGCCTTGTCCGCGCCGCCGATGGACTCGAAGGCCAGATCGACCGGCAGGTTGTCCGAGCCCGTGGCCAGCCTGCGCAGCAGGGTGTCGGCCTCCAGCAGTTGCTCGTCCGGCCAGACCGTGCCCATGGCCTGTCCGGCGACGACGCCGGTGAGCGAGGCCAGCCGCTCTAGCCACACGAGCTGCCCCTGCGCGTCGGTCAGCCGGCCCGCCCACTGCAGTGCATCGGCGCAGTCGCGCATGGCCTGCAAGAGCCGTGCCTTGTCGGGCTCCGCGGCCTCCCAGGCGAACCAGGAGCAGTCCGCGGCCAGCACCCAGCAGCGGAACGGCAGCCCGACGGTCCCGAACTCCAGGGTCAGCGCCCCCACCTGCAGCGCCTCCGTCCGCGCGGTGTCGTAGGCAGGCCGTTCCTCGGCGATCATGAACAGGGCCTGGGTGGCGTCGAAACGGTCGGACAGTGCCTGCTCCCGCTGCCCGAGCCGCAACCGGATGATGGCCGCGGTCATGGCTGCCAGGTAGGCGATGTCGGGCCGGCCGGCCTCGCTGGCCCCGGCGAAGTCCTCGTGGGCCTGCTCGGCGGCCGCCTCCTGCACCAGGTCGGGTTCGGCGTCGAGGGCCTCTTGCAGGGTGCCCTCGGCAGTGGCTTTGTACAGCGGCATCAGGTCCATGGGTCGTCCTCACCGGTCAGGGGTGA
>DAOMFH010000218.1:0-4289 GCA_035429705.1 Actinomycetota bacterium | reverse complement strand
TCGCCCCAAAGCACACAAATCACCTCCACAACTGGGCAAACGATCTTGATCAGCACACCCGCCCGCCCAGTTGTGGAGGACACACTCAGCCATCCACAGATCCGCCGCACCCGGACCGCAAGCCACCGGTCGCAAGCAGCCTTGAGCAATGGACCCCAAAGCGCTCGGACCGTATCCGTTCACGCGCGCCCAGATTCTGGCAGCGGGCATCCCGCCATGGCGCTGGCGGGAAGCAGTGAAGGCCGATCGCCTGCACCGTCTGCGCCGGGGCGTCTACGTGCTGCAACCGGGCGCGGATGATCGCATCCGCCACGCACAAAGGGCGGCCGCCGAACTGGTGACCCGCCGTGGCCACTTCGCGGTGGCCGACTCAGCCGCCGCGTTCCACGGCTTGCCGAACCCGTGGTTCGCGCCGTGGGACTCACGTCCCGTCCAGGTCGCCGGCCCCAGATCCCGGCGGGAGCGAGGCATCGCCAGGTCCACTGGGCTGGTGCCTGTGCAGACTCCGTGGGGACTCGCGGCCGACCCCGTTGCCGCGGCCGTGGCAGTGGCCGCGGCCGTGCCCCTGCCGAACGCCCTGATGGTCATGGACCATGTGGCTCGCAGTCTGGCTGCGACCAATGACCGGTTCGAACTGGCCTCGCAGCGCTGCCGGGTGCGCGTCCAAGCGACCCTGCGGGAGTGTGCGGACACGCCGGCGACACAACTGGCCGATCCGGCGGCGGAGTCCCCTGCCGAGTCCTTCTGCCGGGGGCACATGCTGCTCGCCGGGTTCCCGGAGCCAAGCTGCGGGGTGCCCCGCCGCGGGGCTTCAGGCTCCCAGTACTTCGTGGACCTCATGCTCGGGGAACTCGCGATCGAGGTGGACGGATTGGTGAAGTACCGGCAGGACGGCATGGAGGCTGTCGTGCAGGAGAAACACCGGGAGGATGACCTGCGGGCCGCTGGGGTGGCCTTCCACCGGGTCTTCGTCGAGCACCTCTACGCCGACCCGGCGCACGAGATGGGCCGGTTGCGCCGCACGTGGTCAGGCCGTACCCACAAGCTCGGCTAGACCTCCACCTGCAGGCCGCTGCTGGCGAGCAGCAGTTCCCCGTCGTAGGCCGCGGCGGCCTCGGCCCGGACCTGCTCGTTGTCGTTCCAGGCGACCAGATGGGTCAGCACCAGCCGCCCGACGCCGGCGCGGGCCGCGTGGTCCGCCGCCTCGGCCCCGGTCAGATGCAGATCAGCAGGGTTGTCCGGATGCTCGACGAAGGAGGCCTCGAACAGCGCCAAATCGGCGCCGCGGGCCAGATCCACCAGCGCGTCAGTCGGCCCGGTGTCCCCGGAGTAGACCAGCGATCGGCCATCCGCGCTGACCTTCATGGCGTAGGCCTCCACCGGGTGCGCAACCCGCGTGGTCTCGATCGTGAACGGCCCCACCTGCGTGGGCGCGGGGTCATGGCGGATGAAGTTGAATTCGTCGCGCATCCCCGGTCGGGCGGGCAAACCGTAGGCCGCGGCCATACGCTCACTGGTTCCTTTCGGCCCGAAGACCGGGATGCGGTGGTGGGCGCCATCGGGATGGTACTTGCGGGCCACGTGGTAGGAACACAGGTCGATGCAGTGGTCCACGTGCAGATGCGAGATGAACACCGCGTCGATGGCGTAGATGTCCGCGTAACGCTGCAACGCTCCCAGGGAGCCGTTGCCCAGGTCGAGCAGGATTCGCGTGTCATCGTGCTCCAGCAGATAGCACGATGCGGGGCTGTCCGGACCGGGGAAGGAACCGGACCAGCCGACCACCGTCAATCTCATGACACCACCTCCACCGCTGAATGCACTTCACGCACCTCGGGGCCGAGGAAACGCCGTCCCATCACCTCGAACGCCTCCGGGTCGCCAGTCGCCAGGAAGCGGTGCTCGGGCTCCGGCGAGCCGGGCACGCGCAGCAGGTCGTGGGCAGCCAGCGTCCGGTACACGTCCTTGGCGGTCTCCTCCGCACTGGAGACCAGGACGACGTCGTCACCCATCACCCACTGGATGACGCCGGTCAGCAACGGATAGTGCGTACATCCGAGTACGAGTGTGTCCACCCCCGCCCCGCGCAGCGGCAGCAAGTACTCCTGAGCGACGCGCAGCAACTCAGGACCCCCGGTGATTCCCGCCTCCACGAACTCGACGAACCGCGGGCAGGCCTGCATGAAAAGTTCCACGTCGGGGGCGGCCGCGAAGGCGTCCTCGTATGCGCCGGAGGTCACCGTGGCCCGGGTCCCGATCACCGCCACCTTGTCGTTGCGGGTGACGCGCGCCGCCCGGCGCACGGCCGGGTGGATCACCTCGACCACCGGCACGTCGTACCTCTCCCGGGCATCGCGCAGGACAGCGGCACTGGCCGAGTTGCAGGCGATCACCAACGCCTTCACCCCGTGCTCGACCAGGTGGTCCATGATGTCCAGCGCATAGGCCCTGACCTGTGCCAGTGGCAGCGGACCGTAGGGCCCGCGAGCGGTGTCGCCGACGTAGACGACCGCCTCGTGCGGCAACTGGTCGATCACCGACCGGGCGACGGTCAGGCCTCCCACTCCGGAGTCAAAGATGCCCAGCGGGGCGTCGGCACTCATGCCCATAGTTGCCCCGAGATCGCGTGTTCGGCATCCTCCAGCGAACCCTCGTAGGCGCCGGTCGACAGGTACTTCCAGCCGCCGTCACAAACGATCAGGCAGATGTCGGCGCTCTGCCCCGAGCCGGCCGCCCGGTCGGCCAGCCCCAGCGCGGCGTGCAGGATGGCCCCGGTCGAGATGCCGGCGAAGATTCCCTCCTCGTGCAGCAGCTGCCGGGTGCGCATGAGCGCGTCGTGCGGTCCCACCGAGTACCTGGCGGTCAGCACGGACTCGTCGTAGAGCTCGGGCACGAAGCCCTCGTCGAGGTTGCGCAGGCCGTACACGAGTTCACCGTAGCGAGGCTCGGCGGCGACGATCTGTACGTCCGGCCGGTGCTCGCGCAGGTACCTGCCCACCCCCATCAGCGTGCCTGTCGTCCCCAGTCCGGCCACGAAGTGGGTGATCTCCGGGAGGTCGGCCAGGATCTCCGGGCCAGTGGTGTCGTAGTGCGTCTGCGGATTCGCAGGATTGCCGTACTGGTAGAGCATCACCCAGTCGGGATTGCGCGCCGCGAGGTCCTTGGCCACCCGCACCGCCTCGTTCGACCCCCCCTGTGCAGGGGAGTAGACGATCTCGGCACCCCACATGCGCAGCAACTGGGTCCGCTCCGAGGAGGTGTTCTCCGGCATGACGCAGATCAACCGGTAGCCGCGCTGGGCCGCGACCATGGCCAGGGAGACGCCGGTGTTGCCGCTGGTCGGCTCCAGGATGGTGGCGCCGGCAGCCAGCTTCCCCTCGGCCTCCGCTCGTTCCACCATGGCCAATGCCGCACGGTCCTTCACCGAACCGGTGGGATTACGGTCCTCGAGCTTGGCCCACAGCCGCACGTGCGGCGTGGGGCTCAGCCGGGGCAAGCCGACGATGGGGGTGTGGCCGACCGAGGCCAGCAGACTGGGATAACGCAAATCAGCCGCCAGCGACCGCCGGCAGGATCGTGACGGAGTCGCCGTCGGACAGCGTCGTCGCCAGGCCGTCGAGGAAGCGCACGTCCTCATCGTTGAGGTACACGTTCACGAATCTGCGCAGCCCCGCGTCGTCGAGCACCCGGTCGCGCAACCCCGGGTACTTCGTCTCAAGATCGGCGACCAGGTCGGCCAGCGTCGCCCCGTCAGCGGACACGATCTTCTCACCGCCGGTGTACGTGCGCAGGATGGTCGGGATCTGAACCTCAATAGCCATAGGCACTAGGGTACGGACTCGACGATCTCGACCCGCTCCTCGGTCACCACTGCCTCGACGATCCGGTAGCTGCGCACGTCCGCGGTCTCCGGGGAGCGGGTCGATACAAGCACGTAGTGGGCGTTCGGCTCCGATGCGTATTCCACGTCCGTGCGCGACGGGTACGCTTCGGTGGCCGTGTGCGAGTGGTAGATGACCACGGGTTCCTCGTCGTTGGCGTCCATCTCCCGGTACAGGCGCAGGAGATCCCCTGAGCTGAACTCGTAGAAGGTCGTCGAGCGGGCCGCGTTGACCATCGGGACGAACCGCGTCGGAGTATCGCTGCCGACGGGCCCGGCGATGATTCCGCACGCCTCGTCCGGATGGTCCCGGCGGGCGTGGGCGATCATGGCGTCGACGAGGTCGCGGCGGATGGTCAGCACCACTCCATTGTGGTGGTTCACATCAGCGCCGGGACAAGCGAGCACC
>DAOMFH010000217.1:0-4335 GCA_035429705.1 Actinomycetota bacterium | reverse complement strand
CCGCAGTTGGCGGGATCAACCGCGGGCTGTCGTCAGCACCCATCAGCGCGACCCCGGACCTTGAAGAGCACAGCACTGCCCGCCTTTCGCTAGTCGATCCCAGGTTCCCTCCATCGCACCTGATCGCGGCTCCACCAGTTGGGTGGGGATTGTCCGGCACCAGTTGGGTGGCTTCTCCGGGCCGTCTCGGGATCCGCCGGATCCCTGCGCTCCTACACTGGTCCAGTGACGGACAGTGCCCCAGCGGTCGTGTCAGCTGTGGTCGGGGAGATCGACCGTCGTCGCGTGCTCGACCTGCTCACGGACACGCCCCCGGTTGTGGTCATCAGTGCCCCGGCGGGATCGGGGAAGTCCACCGTCGCCCGGCAGTGGACGGCCCGCAGCGAGCGGGCCAACGCCACAGTTCGGGTCACCGCGGCCCTCGATGACCCCGCTGAGCTGGCCCGTGCACTCGTCGAGGCACTCGAGCCGCTGGGCCCCGCAGCCGAAGGGACCCGAGCACGCATCACGGGCAAGGAGCCGGCCTTCTCCGCAACCCTGCTGCCCGGCTTGGCGCGCCTGGCGCAGTCCCGCTCGCAGCCGTTCATTCTGGTCGTGGACGATGTCCAACTGGTCCGCTCCGACTCGGCTCAACAGGTGCTGGCAGCCGTCTGCGAGGGCACGCCGGACGGGTCGACGACCGCCCTGCTGACCCGCAGTCAGGCTCCGGCCTGGCTGGCGCGAATACGCACGACAGGACGGCTGGCCGAGGTGACCGCCGGCGACCTCGCGTTCGACCTCGACGAGGCCCGGGAACTCCTCATTCATCTGGGCGCGCCGACGGACCCGTCCGTGGTGGCCGATGTCGTCGAGCACACGGAAGGCTGGCCGGTTGGCGTCTACTTGACCGGTCTGAGCATGCGCTCGGGGAATCTGCGTCCTCCCGCCCGGCTGAGGTTGACCAGGGGCTCCGATCGTGCCGTGGCGGACTACCTGCGGACCCAGGTGCTCGCGACGCTCTCGGAGGATCACCGGCACTTCCTTATCCGCACCTCGATCCTCGACGAACTCGACGGGCCGCTGTGCGACGCTCTGCTGCAACGCGACGACTCTGCGCTCGTCCTCGCAGACCTCCACCGCAACATCCAGTTGCTCATCTCCGTGGATGGCGACCAACCCCGCTACCGCTACCACCACCTTCTGGCAGAGGAACTGAACGCAGAACTGCACACCACTTCACCGGGTGAGATCGCCGGACTGCACGAACGAGCCGCTTTGTGGTTCGACGCGCACGGTGACTTGGAGGCGGCCATCCGGCATGCAACGGCATCCGGGAACACCGCGATTGTGGCGCGGATCATCTGGCCGGCGGTGCCCACCTGCGTGGCCTCGGGCACTCTGGACCACCTGCGCGCGTGGCTCGCCGGGCTCAGTGAAAGGCAGATCGCGGAAGACCGATGGCTGACGATGGCTGCCGCCTGGGCTTGTCTGCAACAGGGCGACGCGAACGCCATGTGGCGATGGGAGGGTCTGGCCCAGGCGCATGCCGGGCCGGACTGGCGGGAGGCGGCGCGAAACGATGCGTATGCCGCCACCCTCGCGGTTCTGCACGGCCTGATCAGCACCGGCGGCATCGACGACACCCGCGATCTGTGCGACCGTGCCCTTGGCGGCCTGCGCCCGAACGATCCGTTCCGCGCTGCGGCGGCCTTCAACAAGGGCGTCGCCCTGAGCCTGCAGCGGGAGGTCGCCGCCGGAATGGAGAGCCTGCTGGAAGCCGAGGCGCTGGCCCAAGTGCTCGACGTCCCCGTGATCGAGGCCAATGCCAAGTCGTGGATGGGGCTGCTCGCCCTGGACGCGGGGGAACGCCAACGCGCCATTCGCCTGGTGTCCGAGGCAGCGGAGGTCACGCGTCGGCACCATCTGGATCGTCTCGCCACCGGAGCGCTCACCATGACGGCCCAGTCGCTGGTACTCGCGCTGGTGGCGGACAAGTCAGCTGCTGCGTCGGCCCTGGCCACAGCCCGCCGGCTGACCGTGGCCGCCGGCGCAATCAGCCCATGGTTCGCTGTCTCGGGACGTCTGCGACAGGCCCGGGCGGCTGCCCTCCTCGGGGACGGCGCCACCGCACGCCTGCTCATCTCAGAGGCCCGGGAGAACATGACCCCGGAGTTGCAGGCCTCGAGCCTGGCCGACAGCCTCTCCGAGGCCGACACGATCCTGGCACACATGTCCGACCACGCAGGGGCAGCCGGCGTTCTCACCACCACCGAGTTGCGGGTCCTGCAGTTCCTGCCCAGTCATCTCACACTCCAGCAGATCGGAGAGCACCTGTTCGTCTCCCAATCCACCGTGAAGACCCACGTGCTGTCTATCTACCGCAAGTTCGGCGTCGGTTCGAGGGGTGATGCGGTCGCACATGCGCAGTCCCTCGGCCTGGTGGAGGCCCCCCTTCGCGATTGAACTCCGCAGGCTCCACCGATCAGGTGGGCGCGCTCGATCACGAAGACTGGTGCACTGGCCGGGACGGCAACCACCGTCACCCGCCTCATGGGACGGCAGCGCAGTGAGCACGGACGCGAACAGCAACGACGTGACGTACGTGCATGTCGCGCGGCGACTCGGGTTCTCCGGGTCGGCCCTGACACTACTGGATCTCTCGCCCGCGACGGTCTTCCTCACCGCGGCTGGGGCCGCAGTGGGATACCTGACCACGGGCATGTTCCTGGACCGGTGGTACGCCGCGTGCAGCGGATCGAGCACGCGTGTGGTCGCGGCGGTCCTGTCTCTGCTGGATCCGGAACAGGATCCCGAATGCGACACACACCTCCTGCTCAGTCTCCCGAGGATTCGCAGCGCGGGCCTCGAGTACCAGGTGACCGATGTCACCGGTGACGTGCCGCCCAGCAGCGCAGGTGCCTGCGTCCTGTTCGTCAGTCCGCCGACGGCACCCCTGACGCCGCGGTTGGCGGGACGGGAGTCCGGCCAACCGGGACAGCTTCCACCTCATCGGTGGAAGCCGAGTCCCTTCCACAACTGAGAGAATGGCCGCGTGGCTGAGGGGTCGGCAATGGCTGGCGACACGGCGCTGCTTGCGCTGATCATCCTTTCGCTCGTGTCGGCCCTGCTGACGACGCGGACAGCCGCATCCGACGTGAGGGCGCTCCCGGCGCCGTGGACCAGGAGGACCCAGCGATGACCGAGATCACGCAGTTGACCGAGTTGGCGTACGAGGGCAGTGCCCTTCCGCTCACAACCACGCCCACGGTGGGCCATCCGGGCGCGGACATCGCCGAGGTGGTCCTGCCGGACTCCGACCGTGTGGCCGACGGCGCGATCCGGGTGACGATCCTCGGCAGCGGCGACCCGTTCACCAACAAGGCGCAGGGGTCGGCGTCGGTGCTCATGGAAGTGGGTAACCCGCAGCGGGACTTCTTCTTCTTCGATCTGGGGTCGGGCTCACTGGCGAACTTCAATGGCCTGCACCTGCCGGTGACCGCCACGACGAAGGTCTTCCTGACGCACCTGCATGCCGACCACGTGGGTGACATGCCAACCCTGGTGTGGAGCATGGCCAAGGCCGGCCGCCGGGACCCGGTCGAGGTCTGGGGCCCTGGCGGCGAACGTCCGGAACTCGGGACCCGGTCTTACGCGACCCACCTACAGGCGGCGCACGCCTGGGACACGGCGTCTCTCAACGGCCACCCCGGACAGTCCGGCGCTCGCATGGAGGTCAACGAGGTTCCCTTCGACACCACGTCGACGGTGTACGAGCGCAACGGGGTGCGGATCTCGTCCTTCCCGGTGATCCACATCCTCAACGGCTCGGTGGGATACAGGTTGGACTTCAACGGCCTCAGCGTGGTCTTCTCGGGGGACACCCGGCCCTGCAACCTGCTCGTCGATGCCTGCGACGGGGTCGATCTGCTCATCCACGAGACATTCCCCTCGGCGGGAATCTACGCGCAGAAGGCGAACGTCCCGCTGGCCTTCGCCGAGCAGATCGTCAACGGCGTGCACACCAGCCCGGCAGCGGCCGGCGGCGTCTTCAAGCGGGCCGGAGCCCGGATGTCGGTCATGTGGCACCTGGCCGTGGACCACGACACGGTCGGCCCGGTGCACGCCGAGATGCGCACCCGGTACGACGGCCCGGTGACGATCGCCCAGGACCTGACAACGTTCGACATCACGGCGGACGCCATCGTCACCCGGCAGACCATGCTCGACCCCTACGCCTGGCCCGTCGTCGGCCCGACGGTCATCACCGGTCCCCCCATGAACCCGCCGAACGAGCCTCCGGCGTGGTGGGCGCAGGCCCTGATCACCGACTGAGCGGTCGCGTCTGCGCTGCAACCG
>DAOMFH010000216.1:0-4340 GCA_035429705.1 Actinomycetota bacterium | reverse complement strand
GTCGCTCCATCTACTCATCGGGCCGTCCCATTCGGTCGGCAGTGTGGTTGTTCGGCCGGTGACAGTGGTCGCAACGCGGTCCAGCACGATGCGCGTGTAGCTCTCCCCCACCCACAGGTGCTTGGCCCCGGGAACCGCGATGAACTGCACCTGCGGGACTCCGGAGAAGCGCGGGGCAGCCTCGGCCGGCGGCAGGAAGTCGTCGAACTCCGGGACCATCGCGACCAGCGGCCGCCCGTCATGTGCCCACCGCTGCAGATCGTCGTCGTTCGCGAACCGCAGCGGCGGACTGAGCAGGATCGCCCCGGTCACACCTGGCAGCAGCCCGTGCCGCAGGACGACATCGGTCCCGAAACTCCAGCCCAGCAGCCAGACTTCCGGCAGCCCGCGGCCCCGGACGAAATCCATCGCCGCGGCCAGGTCCAGCCCCTCGGCCCCACCGGCATCGAAGGCACCTTCGGAGGTGCCCGCCGCACTCGAGGTACCCCGGGTGTTGAAGCGCAGCACAGCGATGTCGGCCAGGGCGGGCAGTCGCCAGGCGGCCTTGCGGAACAGGTGGGAGTCCATCATCCCGCCGTGGGTGGGCAGCGGATGCACGCAGACCAACGTGGCCACCGCCGCCGGCGGGCTGGCCAGTTCGCCCACCAGTCTCAGGCCGTCTCCGGTGCGCAGGGTGACCGGCTCGCGCGTGGCCGGCAGCACCGAGTTCGCCGCGATCCGCTCCACACATGCAGCCTAGCGAGCAGCCCCGTCAAGCCGGCACGTCGCGCCGACGCCAACCGAGCAGCCCCGCCAGCGTCAGCACGACGGAGACCACGATCAGTGGCAGCAGCCCACCCAGTGACGAGTCCGGTGCGGGCAGCCGCGGGGAGTGCACGAACGGCGACAAGTCCATCAGCCACTGCGGCGCATCCCACAACGGGCCGAACTCCCCGATCGCCAGGGCCAGCGCGAACAACCCCCACACCAGCGCAATCCGGCGCGGCATCCAGCCGAACGCCGCCACCACCAGGCCGGTGAACAACCAGGCCGCGGGCACGCGGGCCAGGGCGGCCGTGAAGGTGGTCGTCAGCATCCCGGTGTCGCCTGTCGCCATGACGACTCCGGCTCCGACCGCCATGCCGGTCAGCGCCATGATCACCAGGACTCCGGACGCCGCGATGAGCAGGTGGGTCGCCCACCAGCGCAGTCGCGAAACCGGCGCGGACAGCAGAACCTCGACGTGCCCCTCGGCCTCCTCCGAGCCGAGCCGCGACGCGGCCTCGATCCCGTAGGCCGTCACCACGATGCCCAGGATGCTGAGTTCGGCGCTGAGGAAGATCTCGGTCAGCGTGCCGGTGCCCCCGAGCATGGCCAGGTACTCGGCTGCTTGCGGCGAGTCCAGGAAGCCGGTCAGGGTGTCGGCCAGCGACCCGAGCAGGAACCCGAAGAATACGAACATCAGCGCCCAGGCGAACAGCCCGCCGCGCTGCAGTCGCCAGGCGAGGGAGAAGACTCCCGCCAGGGAGCCCTCCGACGGGCCGGGCCGTTCCCGCAGCAGCCCCGCACCCACATCACGGCGGCTGCGCAGCAGCAGCGCCAGGGGTACGCAGACAGCAGTCATGAGGGCCGGCAGCAGCAGGACCCACCAGCGGTCACCGGCGAAGGCCCGCACCTGCTGCATCCAGCCGATGGGGGACAACCAGGACAGCCAGCCGCCGGCCGAGGCGAGATCGCCCACCGCCCGCAGCCCGTAGGCCACGACGATGCCGATCATCGTCAGTCCCCGCGCCGCCCGGGCACCGGTGGTGATCTGCGCTACGACTCCGGCCAGTGCGGCGAACGCCGCCCCGCTGAGCCCCCAGCCGAGGCCGAACAGCAGCGAACCCGCCACGGGCAACCCGGTAACCGTCAACGCAATCGCCGTGGCCAGGCCCAGTGTGAGGCTGCCCCCGACGGCCACGGTCAGCGCCGCGGCCAAGGGTGCGTATCGGCCGACCGGCCCCGCGGCCACCAGTTCGAGCTGGCCGGATTCCTCCTCAGCACGGGTATGGCGCACGGTGATGAAGACCATCAGTACTGCGATGACGGCCGCACCCATCGCGGTCAGTTTGAACAGCGACAGCGCACCCAGCGACGTGGTGTCGTAGATGGGACCGTAGAGCGCAACCAGGGAACTGGTGGAGTTCACCGCCTCGGCGGCCTGCACCCGCTGCGCCTCCTGCGGGTAGAGACCGACGGTCGCCCCGGCGGAAACGCCGGCGATAGCGGCGAACCCGAGGATCCAGGCCGGGAGCAGCACCCGGTCGCGGCGCAACGCCAGCCGGATCAGCGATCCGGTCCGGGCGAACTGGCTGGTCACCGGCCCTCACCGTCCGTGCGGTAGTGCTGCAGGAAGACCTCCTCCAGGCTGGGCTGGGTGCTGGACAGCTCACTGATGCCTGCCTGCGCCAGGGCGGCAAGCAGCGCAGTGAGTCCCTCGTGGTCGGCCTCACAGACCACCTGTGAACCGGCCACTGTGACGTTGTGCACCCCCGCAATCCGGTCCAGACCGACCGGCGTCTGCTGCACCGTGGCCGACACCTTGGTCCGCGACAGATGCCGCAACTGCGCCAAAGAGCTGCTCTCCAGC
This sequence comes from Actinomycetota bacterium, assembly GCA_035429705.1. Taxonomy (GTDB): domain Bacteria; phylum Actinomycetota; class Actinomycetes; order S36-B12; family UBA10799; genus JADKAV01. The sequence continues at coordinate 1,729 of DAOMFH010000216.1, read as the reverse complement.
GCCTTCCCGGCCCGGATGATCGTCAGCCGGTCGGACAGCGCCTCAGCCTCGCTGAGGATGTGACTGCTCAGAAGCACCGTCCCACCGCCGTCCCGGAACTCCCGCACGCACTCGCGGAACCTGGCGTCCATCAGCGGGTCCAGACCCGAGGTGGGTTCGTCGAGCAGCAGCAAGGGCACATCGCTGGCCAGTGCGGAGACCAGCGCCACCTTCTGCCGGTTGCCTTTGGAGTAGGACCGGGTCTTCTTGCTGGGGTCCAGTTCGAACATCTCCAGGTAGCGCGCACGCCGCCGCGGATCAAGGCCTCCCCGCAGTCGGCCCAGCAGGTCGATCACCTCCCCGCCGGTCAACTGCGGCCACAGGCTGACCTCCCCCGGGACGTAGGCCAGTTTCCGGTGGAGTTCCACCGAATCAGTCCAAGGGTCACCACCGAGCAAACGGACCCGGCCCGCGTCGATTCGCAACAGTCCGAGCAGGACCCGCAGCGTGGTCGTCTTTCCCGCCCCATTGGGCCCGAGGAACGCGTGCACCTCCCCGGGCTGGACCTGAAGATCGAGCCCGTCGAGCGCGACCGTGCTGCCGAAACGCTTCACGACGGACGACAGATCGATGATCGCGGTCATGCCCCCAAGGTAGCGCCCGAATCCGGCGGGCCCATCCCAATCTGCATCGGCGCGAATCCGCCGGACCGCGGCAGGGGTCCATGCTCGCCGGTCACGAGGTTGCGGCCGCTGCGCTTGCTCGTGTACATGAGCCGATCGGCCCGTTCCAGCGCGGCCTCGAGGCTCTCCCCGGGCCGGACCATGATCGCCCCCGCGGAGATGGTCACCCGCACCTGCTCGTCACCAATGTTGATCCAGGAGTGTTCCACCAGCATGCGCAGCCGCTCCGCGGCCACCGCCAGCCCTTCCGTGGTGATCCCCGGCATCACGGCCAGGAACTCCTCACCACCCCAACGGATCGGCCAGTCGGAGGAGCGCAGACCGTTGGCCAGGCTCTGCCCGACCATGCGCAGCACCGCGTCGCCCCAGCGATGCCCGTGGGTGTCGTTGATCCGCTTGAACATGTCCACATCGATGAAGACGATGCCCAGCGTCGTGTCACCGGCCGCGACCGCCTCGATCACCGGCCCGATGTGCGCCTCTCCGAACCGGCGGTTGCCGAGGTCGGTCAGCGGATCCAGGGAGGCATCCTCGCGGCGCTCCCATTCGGTGATCTGCGTGAAGCGGGTCGCCGTTCTGCGGTGGAAGACCTCCACCGACCCGGTGATCTCGCCGGCGGAGTCGCGTACTGCGCTGGCCTTGACCACCACCGGAACCCGGTGACCCGCCTTGTGGTGCAGGTAGACGCTGGCCTCACGCGCCTTCCCGTCCCGCATGACCGCGGACAACGGACATCCCGCCAAGCACAGTTCCCTACCACTCTCGCTGACGTGACGCAGGATGCCCTCGGAGCAGCAGTGGTCCAGAACGTCCTCGGCGGAATAGCCGGTGATGCGCTCGGCACCGGCATTCCAGTAGGTGATCCGCCGCTGCAGATCCACGAAGTAGACCCCGTCCTCCATCTGCTCGAGGATCGTGCGGTAGACCTCCTCGTCCAATCCCGGGCCTCCTATCCAACGCGCACCCACCAGGCTAGGTTGCCGGACCAGACTAGTCTCGTTCGGCGGCAAAGGATACACAGCGTGACCCGGCCCCCCACGCCGCAGGCGTGCGGCAGTGCGGTCCGG
>DAOMFH010000215.1:0-4342 GCA_035429705.1 Actinomycetota bacterium | reverse complement strand
GCCACGTCGGCCACCGCGGTCGCCATCGGAACCCGCACGCCCAGCACGTCGGTGGTGGTGTGACTGGCCCCTCCCCCGAAGCCGACCAGCACCCCGGCGGCGCCGGCGCGCATCAGGTGCAGTGCCGACTGGTACGTGGCCACCCCGCCGACCAGCACCGGCACATCGAGTTCGTAGATGAATTGCTTGAGGTTCAACGGCTCCTGCGCAGCGCTCACGTGTTCGGCGCTGACCGTGGTTCCCCGGATCACGAACACGTCCACGCCGGCTTCGATCACGTCCCGGAACAGGTCGTGGGTCTTCTGCGGCGACAGCGAGGCGGCCACGGTGATTCCGGCGTCGCGCATCTGCTGGACCCTGGCGACGATCAACTCGGGCTGAATCGGCCGCGCATAGAGCCGCTGCAGCAACTCGACCGCGTCGCCGCGATCCACGGCCCGGATCTGGGCGAAAGCCTCGGCGGGGTCCTCGTAGCGGGTCCACAGGCCCTCGAGGTTCAGCACCGCCAGGCCACCGGCCTGCCCCATCGCGATGGCCGTCTCGGGGGAAACGATCGAGTCCATCGGAGCTGCCACGATCGGCATCTCGAACTCGTAGGCGTCGATCCGCCAGGACAGGTCGACGGCCTCCGGGTCACGCGTGCGCCGATGCGGGGCAACTGCCACATCGTCGAAGGAGTAGCCGCCCCTGGCGGACTTGGACAGTCCGATCACGATCTCGCTCACGGGACCTCAGCCTAACCAGAGGGCAGCCGGTGGGGCACGGCTGTGGTCACCGCGCCGGGTACGGTGGACTACCGCCGGTGGTAGTTAGGCGCCTCGACGGTCATCTGGATGTCGTGCGGGTGGCTCTCCTTGAGCCCGGCGGCTGTGATGCGCACGAACCGGCCGTTGGCGTGCAGTTCGGGGATCGAACCAGCGCCGCTGTAGCCCATGGCCGCACGCAGCCCACCGATGAGCTGATGCGCGACGATGGACAGCCTGCCCCGGTACGGAACCTGTCCCTCGATCCCCTCCGGCACCAGCTTGTCGTCGCTGAGCACGTCGTCCTGGAAGTACCTGTCCTTGGAGTAGGACTGCGCCTCGCCCCGGCTCTGCATGGCGCCCAGCGAGCCCATCCCGCGGTACTGCTTGAACTGCTTGCCGCCGACGAACACCACGTCGCCGGGGGACTCCTCGCAACCGGCCAGCAGCGATCCGAGCATGACCGTGTCGGCCCCGGCCACCATCGCCTTGGCGATGTCTCCGCTGTACTGCAGCCCACCGTCGGCGATCACCGGCAGGCCCTGCGGGCGCAACGCCGTTGCCACGTTGTGGATGGCCGTGATCTGCGGCACGCCGACCCCGGCCACCACCCGGGTCGTGCAGATGGATCCGGGTCCCACCCCGACCTTCACCGCGTCCGCCCCGGCCTCGGCGAGCGCCAGAGCCGCCTCCGCGGTGGCGATGTTTCCACCGACGACGTCCGCGGCCGTCTCCCGCTTCAGTCTCGACACCATCTCGAGGACTGCGCGGCTGTGACCGTGAGCGGTGTCCACCACGACGAAGTCCACGCCCGCGTCGACCAGGGTCATGGCCCGCGTGTAGGAGTCCTCCCCCACCCCGACCGCCGCGCCCACGACGAGCCGGCCGGCCTCGTCCTTGGTGGAATCGGGGTAGGCCTCGGCCTTCAAGAAGTCCTTCACGGTGATCAGCCCGCGTACCCGGTTGTCCTCGTCGACCAGCGGAAGTTTTTCGATCTTGTGCTGGCGCAGCAGTCCGAGGGCTTCGGCCGGCTCAATCCCGAGATAGCCGGTCACCAGCGGGGCGGGGGTCATGATCTGCGCGACCGGCACCGTCCGGTCCTCCTCGAAGCGCATGTCCCGATTGGTGACGATCCCCAGCAGGTGCCCGATGTCGTCGACCACCGGCAGCCCGGAGATCCGGTACCTGCGGCACATCGCGTCGACCTCCGCCAGGGTGTCGTCCGGCCGGCACGTGACCGGATTGCTGACCATCCCCGCCTCGGACCGTTTGACCATGTCCACCTGCAGCGCCTGATCCTCGATCGACATGTTGCGGTGCAGGACGCCCACACCCCCGATCCGGGCCATGGCGATGGCCATGCGCGCCTCGGTCACCGTGTCCATCGCACTGCTGACCAGCGGCACCCGCAGGGTCACGTTCCGCGTGAGTTTCGTGGACGTGTCCACCTCCGAGGGGACGACGTCGGAAGCGGCCGGTACGAGCAGCACATCGTCGAAGGTCAGGCCGAAGGGGGCGAAGGGGTCGGTGGGGTTGGACAGGTACTCCATGCGCCCAGATTACGCACCACCGAAATGTCAGCTGATCAGTCCGGCCCGCAAACCCACCGCCACCGCCTGCGCACGGTCGGCCGCCCGCAATTTGCGGAACAACCTGCGGGCATGCGTCTTTATGGTGTCCTCGGACAGATACAGTTCACGGCCGATCTCCCCGTTGGACATTCCCCGCGACATGCCGTCCAGCACCTGCGTCTCGCGCTCGGACAGCCGGAACTGCTCGGTCGGCTCGACGCCCCGGCGTTCCGCGGTGCCGACATGATGCACGGCCAGGCCCATCTCGACCCGGCTGGCGTCCTTCGCGATGTACCCGGCCGCGCCATTGGCCACCGCCGTGGCGACAGCCTGCGGATCGTCGCCGGCCGTGAGCATGACGATGCGGACGGTGGGGTCGGACTGCAGCAGTCGGCGGGCACACTCCAATCCGCTCATCCCGGGCATCCGGACGTCCAGCAGCACCAGGTCCGGTCGCTCACTGCGGCATCTGGCCAGGGCCTCGTCGCCGCTGCTGGCCAGACTCACGCTGACCACTCCGGGCAAGGTGCTGACCAACCGGCGCAACCCGTCGCGAACAGCGGGAGCGTCGTCGACGATCAGCACCGACGTCACGGCGAACCTCCTGCTGCGGACCTCATGTCCCCCTATCGGCCGGAGTCGAAAAATGCTTGAGGAACGTGCATCCAGGACGGGATTCGCCTCAGGAGGCCTCCTTGCGCAGCGCCACGATGTCCGCACGGGCGTCCCAGCGCTCGGCCAGTTCGCCGGACAGGCCCAGCCGCAGCGTCTCGGTGATGGCACCGGCGGCCAAGAAATGGGTCCTGGCGGTTTCCGGATCCGAATCCTTGAGCAACGCGGCCAGCACCGCATGCGTGGGCCAGGCGACGGCCTGCAAGCCCATCGAGTTGCTCAGCATCAGCGACCGCTGGAGGTTGTGCAGTCCGCTGTCCCGGTCGCCATCCTCGATCTCGGACACCGCCAGGAACAACAGGCTCTTGGCCACGTGCCGGGGGGCGTTGGCCGCCTCCGCCTCGGACAGCGACCGGGCTGCGTGCCTCACGGCCTCGGGATACCTCGACTGCATGAGCGCGACCTCGCACTCGACCCAGGCCAGCCGGACGTGGTGGCGCCACCACGTCGGGGCGCTGTGCGGATCGGCCGCCACACGTTCCAGCAGGGATCTCGCCTGGCCGAGCATCGTCGTGGCGGTCATGTCCTCCTGCAGGCCCACCGCGTCAGCGGCCAGTCCGGTCATGGCCTCGATGGCCGCGCCCGGGGTGGCGGCGCTGGACATCGCCACGCGGTCGGCCACCAGCGCCAGGTCGTGACAACCGAGCTGACGCAGGAGACTGGCCCGTAACGAACGGGCCATCGAGTACTCCGGGGTTCCGACGCTGATGCGCTCCACCACGTCGAGGGCTTCCCCGTACCGCCCGCTCGCCCCCAGCGCCACCCCGCGCAGCCACTGTGCGTAGAGCGCCGAGCGTCCGCTCATTTCCGGCAGCGCGTCCAGCAACGGCAGCGCATCGGCGATGGCACCGTGGAACACGGTCCATTCGGACCGCTCCAACTCCGGGTGCTTCGCCACAGTTACAGCGTATGTCCGAGTGGGGGACATCCATGGATTCCGCGGTCCCGGGTGAGCCGGTCGGCCCGGGGCGGTTACGCACAGTGGCAGTCGGCGGGAAGGGGTGGGCTGGCGCCGGGTCCCACGGTGGACGGGACAGCGCGGGGCCCCGGGTGCTGACCCGGGGCCCCTGGTGAGCTGCTGCTAGTGCGTGTGCCCGTGGTGGTGGGAGTGGCCGTGGCCGTGGCCGTGGCCCTGGTCCTCTTCCTCCTCCGGCTTGTCGACGACCAGCGCCTCGGTGGTCAGCAGCATCGCGGCGATCGAGCCGGCGTGCTCCACCGCGGCCCGGGTGACCTTGACCGGGTCGATGACCCCGTCGGCGATCAGGTCGCCGTACTGCCCGGTGGCGGCGTTGAAGCCCTGACCGATCGGCAGGTCCGCCACCTTGGCTACCACGACGTCACCGGACTCGCCGGCGT
>DAOMFH010000214.1:1826-4364 GCA_035429705.1 Actinomycetota bacterium | reverse complement strand
CGAGTCACTACCGGGGACGGTCCGGGTGCTCCTGGTGAAGAAGTGACACGTGAGGTGTCAGATCATCACCAGGAGACACTGAGGCGGCACAACTGCAGAACCCCAACCGCGTTGCACCTGCCCGGAAACAAGTCCCACTGCGGAGGGCCGGTCAGCCCGCGAAGTCCTCGCCCACGAACAGCCCCGCCGCGGCCAGACCCTCGATGAGACCGTCGAGGTCCTTACGTACACGCGTCCCGGGGGCAGCGTGGGCGCGCAATTCCTCGGCCAGCGCGGCCCGACTCGTGTGACCGTCCATCATTGCAACGGCCCTGCGGCTCATCTCGTCCTCGAGTTTCAGGACCTCGTGTCGTGCGCTGGTCACCAGCCCGTCGATGCCGGCACGGTCCCGCATATAGTCCACGACCCGTGGAGTGCTCTGCGCACGCACGCAGGCGACCGGGCTGCGGCGGATCTCCACGGCACCGGCCAGGAACAATTGCAGCCACGCCGGCAGGGGGCTGCGCATCTCGTCGATGGCCAGGCAGCGCGGCCACGCCGCCCCCAGCCGGAGAAGTTCGTCGCGCATCGTGCGGTCGTCCAGCGTCGCCTCGGCGTCCTTGAGCAGTTTCAGCGTCGCTCGGGGACCATGCGTGCGCACGATCCGCGTCGGGGCCGCAACCAGCAGTCCCGCCAGATTCGCCGCACTCACCGCTCCCGGCCGCCCACGCACCAGCAGGCTCTGCCGGAAGGTGCGGTTGCTCGCGTAGTCCCACCACTGCTCACGCTGGATCTCGTCACCGTCCGGGGCTCCGGCGACCGCGCGCGCACCCGCCGACGGGTGGGACTCGCCGAGGTAGTGCAGGCCAACCGCCGCAGCGGCGGCGGCGAACTCGTCGAAGTAGACCGGATGGTGGTGCGCAGACAACTCGTCGTGTGCGAGGACGTGGTCCGGCTTGCCTGCGGTCCGGGCCACCGCGGCGCGCAGCGCCTCCGCATACTCGTTGCTCACCCCGGCGTGCCCGATCGCGTCGAGTACGGCTCGGGCGGCCGTCACGGGATCTTCTGCGTTCCGGCTCTCGCGCAGCAGCACCTCAGCCACCATCGTGCGAAGATGCGCGCCCGGCTTGACGTCGTAGGACACGTAACCGACCCCTTGTTCGGCAAGGTTGCGCTCGACACACTCCAGCAGGTCCTGCGGGCGCGGGATCCAGGAGTACACCCCGTGGGCGATGACGAAGTCGAATCCACCCTCGTCGAAGTCCCGCAGATCGGCCTGCACCAGTCGCAGGTTCGGCAGACTCCCGGTGGCCTCACGCCCCCTGGCTACGGCAGCCTCCGACAAGTCGATGCCGACGAACTCCGCCTGTGGGGCGTAGGCCGCGAGGGCTGCCAGGTTCCCGGAGTCGGAGCACCCGATCTCCAGCACTCGGGCGTGCCGCGGATCGGCTGCGGGCAGTCCACGCAACTGAGCCACCACCGCCATGCGGTCGGGCTGGGTCTGGGCGAGTGGCAGGCTGGGGTAGGCGACCTCGTCGTAGGACCGGCTCACCGGGCCAGCGTGACGCTCACGGGCGCCTTCGCGCTGCCATCCTTGTTCTGCCCCACATAACTCACGATGGCGGACCTGTAGTTGAGCGCCAGATCGTCGTGGCGTGGCCCACCCCTCCCACCGGTCCGCACCGCATCGACGAGCGGGTCCTCGAACGTGAACCGATACAGGTCCGTCTGGTAGGTGCCTGTGCGGCGCAGGGTCAGTTGCACGGCCGGCAATTGACCGGTGGCGGCGAACTGGTGCAGAGCGGGGGTGGCCTGATCGCCCTTCTTGGACAGATACACCGAGGTGACTGCCCCCTGCCCGTCTGATCGGGAAGCACCGAAGCAGACGGCCTGGACATCCATCGCACCCTTATGCTTGCCGTCCACCGAGCCGCCGTCCACCCCGCTGATTTGCAGGAAACCGTCGTACTGCGGCGCGGACGCGGGATCCGCCGAGGTAGTCATGGTGTCGCAGACAGGCGTCGTCTGTGCAGTTGTCTTTGGCGCATCCAATGTGACCGGCGTGCCGGCGCTCCACACGCCGCCCGCACCCTGGACGTACGGGGTCATCGTCACCGCGGACCAAGCGAAGGACACATCCTCACCCCACGTGTCATGGCCGCCGAATCGGAATCCGGTCACCCGCAACCCAGTGAACTCGTACTTCATCATGTTCTGGTTGGGGTTGTCGCCGGGTTGCACGAGCACCGTCGCACTCGGCACCGTGGCGCCCTCGGACAGTGCGTTGAGGATCCCGATGCTGGAACTGTCGGGAACCTTCTCCACGGTGAAGACACCGCCGTCCGGGGACGTGGCACCGCCCATGCAGAACGACGTGATGTCCGTCTCCCCAGGATGCTTGCCATTCGCCGAGTCCCCAGGAATGCCCTGGAGCTTCAGATACATGCCCAACGATGAGTCGCCGTCCGACTTGTCGGCCCCGAGGGTGTCACACGCCAGCGCCGCGGGCACTGCGGCTCCCGGTCCAGGTGGTCCGGGCGGGCCAATCGGCCCCTGCAG
>DAOMFH010000214.1:0-1726 GCA_035429705.1 Actinomycetota bacterium | reverse complement strand
CACCCTGCTCACCCTGCGCTCCTTGCGCGCCTGTGGCGCCCGGCGCTCCCGGTTGGCCCTCCCGGTTCCAGCTGATGATGGTGCCCTTGCGGCACTTGTCCGGCTTCGAGGTGCCGACGTCGGTCAATTCACCCTTCTTCAGACACGCGTAGTAGACCTCATCGCCGGTGCTCTTGGCGTATGCCACAAGGCCCGTTGCACCGAGCACCAGTCCGATCGCGGCGATGGGCGCCACCCGCTCAACGGCCATGACCTTCACCCTTCTCGCGCGCCCCATCCTGTACCCGCGCATCGGACGGGGTCAAGAATGGTCGCCCGATCGGGTGCGTGTCCTGTCGACTACACGACCGCGCCCCACCGTGAGGCGGCCCGGTACCCAGGATCCCGGGGCCAAATGCCCACCCAGAGACCTTCCGGGTCCGGCAGTTCCCGGTGATCGGCGAAACCACATGGTCATGAACCGGCACCGGCCCGCAGGGTTCTGGCACCCTGTTCGCATGGAATCTGACGGGGGCAGCGTCTTCACACAGATGCCGCAAGGGGCGTGGATCGCAAGCAACGCTCTCGCCTTCGCCATCCACGACAGCTTCCCGGTCAGCCCCGGGCACTCGTTGGTCATCCCCCGGCGACTGATCGCAACGTGGGACGACACCACGCCGGAGGAACGCGAAGCGCTGCTCGCACTCGTGTGCCAGGTCAAGAGGCAGTTGCGAGACGAGTTCGATCCGGACGGTTTCAACGTAGGTGTCAATGAAGGCGCCGCCGCCGGCCAGACCATCTTCCACCTGCACATCCACGTCATCCCACGGTTCACCGGCGACGTGCCCGATCCACGGGGCGGCATCCGGCACGCCGTGATGGGAAAAGGGAACTGGCAGGCGCAATGAACCGGCCCTCGCCCGAGTTCCAACTGGAGTTCATCGAGAAGGTCCAGAGACTATTGGACTCCGGCAGTTTCGTCGCGACCTACAAGTACGCACTGCTCATCGCGTTGTGCAACGTGGCGGTGGAACAGGGTGCCGACGACGATCGTGCGCAGGTTGTTCGGCTTGCCGACCTGGGCGAGCAGTTCCTCCGCCTGTACTGGACGCACGTCCGCGACTACCCCGGGCTCAGCCATCCCCTGCGGCAGAACACCGGCCGTCAGGCAGCAATCCTGCAGACCGTCATCAAGGCCCGTCAGTCCGCCGCCAATCCTGATCGGGTGGACGCCTCCGGATCACTTCCGGAGACCATCGTGCGAGAGGCGACCCAGCGTGTTCGCCAGATGCCCCTCTTGAAGTTGCAGACCATAGGCCGTGAGAAGCCGGACCCAGATCACCCTGACCACTTCTTGTACGCGACACGGGTCCACGACGGGTGCATCACCTTGCGTCCGGGCATTTCGGCCTGTCTGCGCAAGTTCCGGCCGCTGATCGTTTCCTCGGCCCAGACTGCCTGGGCGGATTACGTGAGACGGCACAACCCCGAACTCGGAGCAGGGTCGGACCTCGACGCCTTCCTCTTCGGCTCAGACAGAGTAGCGGTGCACGCTCTGGCACCGGCACTGCTCGATCTTCAGCACGGTCGCTGCTTCTATAGCGGCCAGGCGATCAATGCCGCAACCGCGCACGTGGACCACTTCATCCCCTGGGCCAAGTTCCCGGTCGATTCCCCGGCCAACCTGGTCCTGGCCAGCGGTACCGCCAACCTGCAGAAGAGCGATCACCTGGCCGCCCTGCCGCAC
>DAOMFH010000213.1:0-4391 GCA_035429705.1 Actinomycetota bacterium | reverse complement strand
CGTGCTTCGTCGATGCTGTCTATGGCCAGCGCGGTGTAGTAGGCCGTGAAGGCGGTGGCGGCCGCGATCGCTCCGGAGGGTACGGCGAACAGCATCACCCGCCGGAAGAATCCCGGCCGGAACCGCTCGGTGTTGGGCATCAGCGCGAGGAAGAACCCGGGAATCCCGATCGTCAGGGCGCTGATCAGGGTGAGGTGCCGGGGGAGGAACGGGAACGGGACCGCGGCCAGGCCGGTGGTGATCGCGAGCAGTAGCGCGTACATGCTCTTGGTGAGGAAGACGTCGGAGACCCGCTCGATGTTGCCGAGGATGCGCCGGCCTTCCCCTACCACTGTCGGCAGGCTCGACCACTTGCTGTCCATGAGCACGATCTGTGCCACCGCGCGGGTCGCCGAGGAGCCCGAGCCCATCGCTATGCCGAGATCCGCCCGCTTCAGGGCGAGCACGTCATTGACCCCGTCGCCGGTCATCGCGACGGTGTGCCCGTTGCGGCGCAACTCGTCGACCATGTCCTGCTTCTGGTCCGGGGTCACCCGGCCGAACACGGCCGCCCGTTCCACCGCCGCCACCGGATCCTCCAGGCGTGCGTCGACCGGGGTGTCCGCATCCGGGACCCCGGCCCGCGCGGCGATCGCTCCCACAGTGCGGGCATCGTCGCCGGAGATGACCTTGAGTCCGACGCCCTGGTCGAGGAAGTACTCGACGGTCTGTTCGGCGTCCGGCCGCAGTTGCTGGTCGATCACGACCAATGCCGCAGGACTCACAGCGGGCAGGGGGGCATCGGCCTCGACGGGCCCTTGCGCCTGCGCTAGCAGCAGCACCCGAGCGCCGGTGGTCGACCACCGGCTCGTGTCCACCCGGGGGTCCAGCACGTCCGGGGCGCCGATCACCCACCAGGCATCCTCCGCGTGGATAGCCGACCATTTGCGCGCGGAGGAGAACGGCACGGTCCGGTCGGCGTGCACTTCGGCGGGGAACTCGCGGGCGATGGCGAGCATCGTGGGGTTGGGGTGTTCCTCGGCCGCCGCGATCGCACCAAGGATCGGCCCGGCAGTCGCCGGCCCCAGCGGGACCACCTCCCGGACACCCATCCCCGGCGCGGTCAGCGTGCCGGTCTTGTCGGCGCACACCACGTCCACCCGGGCCAGCGTCTCAACGGCAGGCATGTCCTGCACGAGCGCGTTGCGCCGGGCCAGGCGCAGCACCCCCACGGCCATCGCGATGCTCGTCAGCAGTACCAGACCCTCCGGCACCATGGTCACCACGCCGGCGATCGCGCCGCGCACCGCGTCCGGCAGTGACTGGTCGGCCATCAGCTGGCTGTAGGTCAGCAGGGCGCCGACCGGGATCAGGGCGAAACTGATGTACCGGATGAAGCGGTCGATCGAGTTCCGCAGTTCCGAGTCGGTGTGCTGGAACGTGCGTGCCTCTTGGGTGAGCCGGCCGGCGAACGAATGTGCGCCCACCCGGGTGACGCGGTAGGACGCGGCACCCGACACCACGAACGAGCCGGACATCAACTCGTCGCCGGCGGACTTGGCAACCGGGTCCGCCTCGCCGGTCAGCAGGCTCTCGTCCACCTCGAGTCCGGTCGCGGTGAGGACCAGGCCGTCGACGGCGATCTGGTCACCCATGCCCACCAGCACGAGGTCGTCGACGACCAGCTCGCGCAGGCTGACCTCGGTGGTGCGGCCGTTGCGCACGACCTGCGGCCGGGCCTCGTTGAGCAGCGACAGTTTGGCCAGGGTGCGGGCGCTGCGGTACTCCTGGATCGTCCCGATCAGTGTGTTGAACACGATGACGAAGCCGAACAGGGTGTCCTGCCACGGGGCCACGAAGGACATCGCGATCCACAACGTCCCGATGAGCCCGTTGAACCAGGTGAGCGTGTTGCTGCGGATGATGCTGCCGAGGCTGCGGCTGCCGGTGTCCCGGATGTCGTTGACTTGACCCGCGGCGATCCGGGCCCGGACCTCGTCAGTGGTCAGGCCGGTGGCAGCAAGGGAGGTTCCGATCTCCCTACGGTAGTCGGAGGCGCCGTGGGGTGTCGGACGAGCCGAACGACTGAGCCAACATGGGTCGATCGCGAGTACCCTGAGGTTGGTTCTCCAGGGCGGTGGCCATGATGAGTTGGGTATTGCGGGACGGCGCGCACCAGCGTCGGCAGCATGGCGCCCCGCGGAGAACCACCCATCCACTCACACGCGAGGGGTTCACCATGTCCGCATCACGCGTCAACCCGATCAGTGCCTTCCTTCTAGCACTCGCCCTGGCGGTCTCCGCCCTGTTCGCAGCAGCGCCGGCGGGCGCCGTCTCCGTGCCAGGGCCGCCCACCGCGGACCCGCCGGGTTCGACCGTGCAGGCCTACGGCAACTACTACGGGGCGATCTCACTGGCGATGACCGGCGGTGCCGTCGGCTGGTCCTATGACTACGGCAGCAAGCGGGCGGCGCTGCGTCGCTCCTACCTTGAGTGCAAGTCGAGGTCCGACTACCCGTGGACCTGCGAGAAGATCGCCTGGGTCCGCAACGGGTGCCTGGCCCTGGCCGTCCGCTGGAACGGCGGCTATGTCGCCCGGTACGGTTGGGCCGCCCGCAGCACCAAGCGGGCCGCCTACTGGGCCGCGTTGAGCAAGTGCGGGCCGAACTGCGTCAAGCGGGCCTACACCTGCACCACCCGCTGAGAGGATGAGTCGACTGATCAGTGCTTGAGGAAGTGCTGATCAGTCGATCATCGCCAGGCCGGGATGCTCCTGCCTGCTGAGCAGTGCCATGGTGATCCCGGCCAGTACCATCAGCGCTCCGAGAGCCTGGATCGCGGTGATCCGCTCGTCGAACCACCACCAGCCGATGACGGCGGATCCGACCGGTTCGAGCATCGCGAGCACACTCACCGTGGTCGCGGGGACCCAACGCATGGCGGCGGTCTCCGAGGCGAAGGGAACGACTGTGCCCAGCGAGATGATCCACAGCAGCAGCGCAGCCATGGGGATGACCGCGGCCCCGAGCGCAACCGGCAGCGCGATCTGCGCGGAGTAGTCCACCTGCCACAGGGGCGCGATCTGCGGGACCAGCAGGGCGGCGGCAATCCAGCCGATCGCCGCCACCAGGAAGCCCCAGAAGCTGACGACGAAGGGATCGTGCTGCCCGACGAGACGCTCACCGACGATGAAGTAGACGGCGAAGCAGACCCCCGCCAGGAACGCGCTGACCACCCCGATGGGATCAAGATCGCCGAAGTGCGCCCCGGCCACGATCGCGAGTCCGCTGAAGGTCAGGGCCAGCGCCGGCCACAGGATGGCTCGGACCGGTTGCCCCTGCACGAAACGCGCCCATAGGGCGACCCAGAGCGGGGCGAGGAACTCGATCAGGATCGCCAGTCCGATCGGGATGCGCGCGATCGCCTCGAAGTAGAACGACTGCAGCAGGCCCAGACCCACGACGCCATAGAGCAGGAGCCGGGGCCACTGGCGGCGGGGCATTCGCAACCGGTTGCGGCGCCCGGTCGCCATCACCACCAGCCAGAGGAGGGCGGCGGCGCCGATCGCGCGCAGTTCCGCCAGCGTCCAGGCCCCGATCCCGCCGTCCAGCACGATTCGGGAGACCCCGGCGTTGATCGAGAAGCCGATCACCCCGACCAGCACCAACGCGTAGCCGAGGCGGGTGTGTCGGGTCGGGGTCACCGGTCAAGTATGGACGGGCCGCGCAGCCAGGCTTCGAGCACGTCGCGGCATTGCCGCACCTGTTCGAGCGGGACCGACTCGGTGGAACTGTGCGCGAGTCGCACATCACCGGGTCCGTACTGGACTGTGGGGATGCCGGCGGCGAGCATCTGCCGCAGGTCCGACCCGTAGGTGGCGCCGACCACGGCGGGATCCGCACCCACCACCCGACGGTGGGCCGCACTCAGGTGCCCGACCAGTGGATGCCCCGCCTCCAGGGCCGCGGCGGCGAACCGCCCGCCGAACCAGGACACCTCGGCGCCCGACCCGGCCAGGGCCTCCTCGAAGACGTGGGCCGCGGTCTGCAGGCTCTCGTCCAGTCGTACCCCGTAGCGTCCCTCCAGGTGTACGTGGGCCATGACGGTGGACGGCCAGTCGCCGCCGTCGATCCGGCCGATGCTGATCGGGAAGGCGAGCGGCCAGGCCGCCAGAACCTCGGGCACATCCTGGTTGCGGGCGCTTTGCAGGTCCCGCAGCCGATGCAGGACGGCGGGCAGTTCATCGAGTGCGTTGCGACCGTCCCACGGCATGGCCCCGTGTGCCGCCTCGCCATGCAGCGAGATGCGGAAGGTCAGCGAACCGGCATTGGCCGGGATCACCGCCAGTCCGGTGGGTTCGGGGATGACGCACTCCCGCGCGGTCAGGCCGTGGCGCAGAGCCAGGAAGGTCC
>DAOMFH010000212.1:0-4413 GCA_035429705.1 Actinomycetota bacterium | reverse complement strand
ACAGGTCACTGCAGTCGGCCGAGCCGCCCGGTTCGTGGCGCGGCTGTCCCGCTGCGGAGGTCCCGATCCTCCCCAAGGCCGCAGTCGGCACGCACGCCACGTCGGTTACACGATCCGCGCACCCGAAACCGGGCACTGAGCCACCTCAGCACCGGTCGCGGCCACACTGCACCAGGCGGACGCGAGCACCTCGGCCCCAGCAGACTCCTACGTCAGGGCTGCACGCAGCCGGCGTAGCGACTCCTGCTGCCCGAGCAGCTCCATGGATTCGAACAGGGGCGGCGAAACCCGCCTACCCGTGATCGCAACCCTGACTGGACCGAACGCCAGTCTCGGTTTCAACTCCATCGCGTCCACGAGCGCCACCCGCAGCGCCTGCTGAATCGCGTCGGCGGTGAATTCAGGTAACTCAGCCACCGCGTCCACCGCGGCCCGCACGACGTCCAGTCCCTGCTCGTTGAGCACCTTCGCGGCGTCGTCCGAGTCCACCGCGAACGATTCACCCACGAATAGGAATCCCAGCATCCCCGGCACCTGCCCGAGAGTCTCCAACCGCTCCTGGACCAGCGGCGTCGCGGCCCGCACGAGGTCCAACTGCTCCGGCGCCGGCTCCTCCCCCAGCAGCCCATCCCGCTGCAGGAACGGGACGACTCGCTGCGCCAGATCGTCCACGTCGAGGCTGCGGATCCAGTCGCCGTTGATGGCAGTGCACTTCTTGATGTCGAAGCGCGCGGGGCTGGCATTGACGGTCGCAATGTCAAAGTGCTGCGCCATCTCCGACAGCGAGAAGAACTCCCGGTCATCGCCGATGGACCAGCCGAGCAGCGCCAGGTAGTTCGCCATGGCCTCCGGCAGGTACCCCTGCTGGACGTATGTGTTGAAGTCCGACTGCGGGTCGCGTTTGCTGAGCTTCTTGTTGCCCTCTCCCATCACGTACGGCAGGTGGCCGAACGCCGGAACAGGCGCACCCAGGTGCTCGTACATCGCCATCTGTCGCGGCGTGCTGGACAGCAGATCCTCGCCGCGCAGCACGTGCGTGATGCGCATCTCGATGTCGTCCACCGGGTTCACCAGGGTGTAGAGCGGCTCACCGTTGGCCCGCACGATCACGAAGTCGGGCACGTGCCGGTCGTGCACGGTGATCTCCCCGCGGATCAGGTCCCGCCACGTCCAGTCGTGGTCGGGCATCCGGACCCGGACCACCGGCTGTCGGCCCTCCGCCTCATACGCGGCCACCTGTTCGGCACTCAGGTGCCGGCACGTTCCCTCGTAACCCGGCGGTCGCTTCTCGGCACGAGCCCGCTCGCGCTGCGCCTCCAACTCCTCGGGGGTGCAGTAGCACCGGTAGGCCTTGCCTTCGGTGAGTAGTCGTTCGGCCACCTGCGCGTACAGTCCCAGCCGTTCGGACTGCCGGTAGGGGCCGTACGGACCGCCCACCTCGGGGCCCTCGTCCCAGTCCAGGTGCAGCCAGCGCAAAGTGTCCACCAGCGCCTGGTAGCTCTGCTCGCTGTCCCGCGCCGAGTCGGTGTCCTCGATACGGAAGACGAACTTGCCGCCGGCGTGGCGGGCGAAGGCCCAGTTGAACAGTGCCGTTCGCACCATGCCCACATGCGGATTGCCCGTGGGCGACGGGCAGAACCGGACGCGTACCTCACTCATGAAAGACTCCCGTGTCGCTGACGATGTTGTCCAAAGTCCCGATCCCCTCGACGGTGACCGTCACCACGTCCCCGTTGTGCAACGGCCCGACGCCGGCCGGGGTGCCGGTGAGGATGACATCGCCGGGCACCAGGGTCATCACACTGCTGATCCACGCCACCAGTTCGGGCACCCCGCGCACCATGTCCGCAGTCGTACCGTCCTGCCGGATCTGGTCATTGACCTCGCACTGGATCGCCAGATCCTCGGGGTCCACGTCCATGGAGATCCACGGCCCCAGCGGGCAGAAGGTGTCGAAGCCCTTCGCCCGACCCCACTGACCGTCCCGGGCCTGCAGGTCGCGGGCCGTGACGTCGTTCGCGCAGGTGTATCCAAGGATCACCTCAGCGGCCCGATGCTCCGGCACGTCCTTGCACAACCTGCCGATCACCACGGCGAGTTCGGCCTCGTGCTCCACCCGCTGCGACTGCGCCGGCAGCCGGATCACCGCCTCCGGACCGATCACTGCGGTGGAGGGCTTGAGGAAGATGACCGGCTCGGCGGGCACTTCACCTGCCATCTCCGCGGCGTGATCCACATAGTTCTTGGCCACCGCCACGATCTTCGTCGGCAGCACCGGGGCCAACAGGTCCACCTCGTCGATGTGGTGCTCGGTTCCGGTGACCTCGATGGCGGCTCCCCCGGGGAACGGTGCACCCACGATCTGCCGGACGGCCTCCCCGTCGACAAGGCCATAACTGACGTCCTGCTCGAAGCGGTAGCGCGCGATCCTCACTCGCCTGAGCCTACTTGCCGTCGGCCCGCAGCAGGATCGACGGGAGGGCCCGCCGAACGCGCGAGGGTGTTCTGGACTCAGTCCCGCTGGCGATCGATCAACCCGTATGCAACAGCGTCCTCCAGGGCCATCCAGGAGGCGGCGATGACGTTCTCGTGCACACCCACGGTGTCCCACCGACGCACTCCGTCCGACGAGCCGACCAGGGTCCTGGTCACCGCCCCAGTACCCTTCACGCCTTCCAGGATGCGGACCTTGTAGTCCACCAACTGCATGTCGGCCAGTTCCGGGTACAGCCCGTTGAGGGCGGTACGCAGGGCGTTGTCCAGCGCGTTGACCGGACCGTTGCCCTCCCCCACTGCGACGGTGCGCCGGTCCCCGGCTATGAGTTTCACAGTGGCTTCGCTGACCACCTCACCGTCGATGCGCTGCTCGACGATCGTCCGCCAGGACTCGACCGTGAACGGACGGGTGCGCCCGTGCTCGCGCTCGTCGAGGATCATCAGTTCGAAGGAGGCGTCGGCAGCCTCGAAAGTCCAACCCTGCGCCTCGAGTTCCTTCACCCGCTCCACGACCCGGCCCAGCAGCGCCGGGTCCTCGGACAAGTCGTAACCCAGTTCCTTGCCCTTCAGTTCGACGGATGCGCGTCCGGCCATCTCCGTGACGAGCACGCGCATGTCGTTGCCCACCGAAGCGGCATCCTCGTGGTTGTACAGGTCGTAGTTGACCTTCAGGGCACTGGCGTGCAGCCCCGCCTTGTGCGCGAACGAACTGACGCCCACGTAAGGCTGATGGGTGTCTGGCGCGATATTGGCGATCTCGGCGATCGCGTGCGAGATCCGCATCGACTCCCGCAGATGACCGGCCGGCAGAACCTGCAGGCCGAGCTTCAGCTCGAGGTTGGCGGCCACCACGAAGAGGTCGGCGTTGCCGGTCCGCTCCCCGTATCCGTTGGCGGTGCACTGCGCATGGGTCGCACCGGACTCCACCGCCGCGACTGTGTTCGCCACCGCACAGCCGGTGTCGTCCTGGCAGTGGATGCCCAGCCTGCCGGTGACCCGTGAGCGCACATCGGCGACCGTGCGGGCAACCCCTGAGGGCAGCATCCCGCCGTTGGTGTCGCACATCACCGCGGCCTCCGCTCCGGCGTCCAGTGCCGTGCGCACCACTGAGACCGCGTAGTCCTGATCGTGCTTGTACCCATCGAAGAAGTGCTCGCAGTCCACGAACACCCGCCTGCCCTCGGCCAGCAGGTACTTGACCGTGTCCGCGACCATCGCCAGGTTCTCCTCCGGCGTGGTGCGCAGCGCCTCGTGCACATGCCGGATGTCCGACTTGGCCACGAGCGTGATCACCGGGGCCCCACTGTCCAGCAGGGCCTTCACCTGCGGATCGTCGGCCACCGCCACCCCCGCCTTGCGGGTGGCGCCGAACGCGACCAATGTGGCGTTGCGCAGGCGCAACTCCTTGGCCGCCCGGGCGAAGAACTCGGTGTCCTTGGGCATCGCGCCCGGCCAGCCGCCCTCGATGTATCCCACGCCGTACTCGTCGAGCAGCCGGGAGATGGCGAGCTTGTCCTCCACCGAGAACGAGATGCCCTCCCGCTGGGCACCATCGCGCAGTGTGGTGTCGAACAACTGGAACTGCTCGTCCATGTCTCTCCTTCCAACGAAAAACCCCCGGGCCCGAGGGCACGAGGGTTAGCGCATCGGTGACTGGGTCAGCCGATGCGCCCATCGATAATCAGCGCGGAACGCACGACGCAAGTGTTGCACACCTTCAGGGCGAAAGTGCGCCCGGCTGACGAAGCCACCCGCGGGGGGCCGGGCTGCGGCGTGGGTACAGTCCCGCGCGACGGGCCCGGTCGCTGGCAACAGCGCGTCAGACCAGTTCGAACATCCATGCGTGGTCGTCCGGGCCCTGGCCGGACTGGACTCTGAGCAGGGCCTCGCGCAGGCGCATGGTGACCGGCCCGGCGC
>DAOMFH010000211.1:0-4424 GCA_035429705.1 Actinomycetota bacterium | reverse complement strand
ACCGCCCCGAGCCGGTACTCGTACACCCCCAGCCATCCGCTGAAGACCAGTTCGATCACAGTGGCGAACACCACCACGATCCCCACCTGCCAGCGCACGAGGACCGGTTGGCGCATGGTCAGGCCAACGAGCATCGCGGTGGTCACCGCGCCCAGCAGCAACTGGCCGCGGACCCCGACGCCGGTGTCGAACAGGAGGGTGAGCGGGATCCAGAGCGCGATCACCGCCAGGGAGCGCGGGGGTTTCACGGCAATGCCGCTCCGGTGCCGGTGGGGTCGGTGGGAGGTGGGGTGAATCCGGCCCGGGAGCCGGTGTTCACCCAGAAGCGGATGCTCGAATACAGCACGGCCACCAACGGCACCGCGATCACCGCGCCCACGATCCCGGCCAGCACCGTCCCGGAAGCCACTGCGACACCGACGGCCAACGGGTGCAGGTGGACGGCTTTGCTCATCACCAGCGGTTGCAGGACGTGACCCTCGAACTGCCCGATGAGCACGATGAGTACGACGACCGCCAGCGCGATCCAGGGCCCCCGGGCGGCCAGCGCCACAACGGCCGCCGTCGCGGTCGCGATCGGCGCGCCGATCAAAGGGATGAACGAGAAGAGGAACACCAGCAGGGCCAGCGGGAACGCCAGCGGCACCCGCAGGACGAGCAGGCCTACGAGAACCAGCACCGCGTTGACGAAGGCGACGACGACGATCCCGCGGGTGTACCCGGCGAACGAGCCCCAGGCCACCTGACCGACACCGTCTATGCGCCCCCGCTGCCGCGGCGGGAACAGCCCCACCATCCACGACCAGATCTCCCGGCCCCCGAGCAGGAAGAAGACCGAGGCGAACACCGCCAGCGCGAAACCGGTGAAGAACTCCACGATCGTGCCCGACGCCCCCAGTGCGGTAGTCGCCAGATCGCTCTGGTGAGCCGTGATCCAGGCGCGCGCAGTATTGGCGTATTCGGTGATGGCCGCCGTGGTCAGGTGTAACGGGCCGTTCTCCAGCCACAGGAGAATCTCGTCCATCCCCTGCCGGAACTGAATCGCCAGCCCTCCCCACTGACCGGCGACCTGCGTGCCGATGAACACGAACACGCCGACGATCCCCGCCACAACCGCGACCAGGCCCACCGCCACCGCCGGACCCCGCGGGACATATGCGCCGAGCGCATTCACCAGTGGACCCACCAGCGCCGAGATGATCAGGGCCACGAACAGGGCCACTGCGACGAACTCGAGTGCGATGACGATCCGCAGGCCGACATAGGCCACCAATAGCAGGACCAGCAATCGCCAGCCGAAGGCCGCGGCCACTCGCATTCCGTGGGGAATCTCATCGTCGGGGCGCACCCGCTCATCGTGCCACGCCACCACCGCGACAGCGGAGGCATCCGGGCGCTTCGGCTCACCGGGGCAGTCACTGCAGCGGTCAGGCGGTGGGCGTTGCAAACCACCGGCCCGGCATCGTCACCGTGAGTCACCCAATCCGGTGCTGCGGGACGTGGACGGCGTCAGCAGGACTGTCCTGCTCGGCCTGCCCATGCACAGTTTCCGCGTACCAATCCGTCCCAGCATCGCGATAGAGCACAGAGGCCGCGCGCCACCGGAAGCGACCAGCGAACTGTTCGCCGTCCCCGCACACCGCCAAGACACGGCCCGTACATACCCGCGAGCGTCCACAGGATGCCGGGCTGGGGATGCCGGACGTCGCACCTGCCACCTACCCTGAAGTCGGAGGTGGTTGGGGGTGGTTGCGGTTCGGACGTGGAGCGGGCTTCGTCGACGCCCCGTGTTGCCGGCCCCCGACCACGCCCAGGCCGCCAACGCCATGCCGCTGGACCTCCTGGACTGGACCATCCACCGCGACCCCGACCTGAACGAGACCGTGCTCCCGGCGATGAGCGTGGCCGAGTCGCTGCTGATCATCCAGGACGGCGTCATTCGGGTGGCGCTGGACCGGGAGGTGGTGCGCGGTCATGTGCTGGCGACCTCGGCCGGGCGTCATCAGGGCGAACCAGTCCTCGCCGGGCCACTGGCCGGCCATCCCCTGCTCGACTCCACCGGCCAGTCGGCGGCGACCTCCCGGTGGCTGGCCCGCTGGCACCCACAGTCGGTCATCGGGCTACCGCTGGAGGTTGACGGGCACACGTACGGCGCGCTGCTGGCCCTGACCTTTCAGGAGCCGTGCGGCTCCGAGGCTCTGAGCGATCTGCGGATGTTCGCCACACAGGCCGCGCTGCGACTCGCGCTGCGGGCGGCTGAGGAGCAACTGCTGATCGCGCGTGCGGCACTGGACGCCACCGGAGTGCCCACCGCGGGATTGGACCCTGGCGGCCGGGTGCGGGTGTGGAACCTTCCGGCCGAGCGCACCTTCGGCATTTCGGCCGAGGACGCCCGCGGCCGGCGGCCCGGCGATGTGGTCCCGGCGCTGTCCTGGGCCGGTGAAACCGCCCAAGTGCAGTCCGCGCGCGGACCCATCCCAGTCCAGGTGAGAGTCGCGAACCGCGGTGGTCGGACCGCCGTCTCGTACACCGACCTGACAGCGCAGACACAGGCAGAGGAGGAGACCGCCAAGCAGCGGGAACTGTCCGAGATGGTTCTTTCCTCGGTCCCGGGCAGGGCGTGCATCCTGGACCGCGACGGACTGGTCGTGGCGACCAACTCCGCGTTCCGGACCCAGGGACCGCTGGGCCGGGGGCGGCGCTCAGCACTCACGGTGGGTGCCGACTACGCGGCGTGGCTCGCCGGGGTGGACGAGGGCCTGCACGACGAGTTCCTCGACGTGCTCGCCGGGCGACGGGAAAGGTTGTGCTGGGAGGTCGAGTCGACCTACCGCCGGCGACCGCGGTGGACCGAACTGCATGCCGCCGGCGCACCGTACGCCCACGCGGCCGCACTGGTCCTGCACATCGACATCACCGAGCGCAAACAGGCTGAGCTCGACTTGGAGCACCGGGCCACCCATGATCCCCTCACCGGGCTGCCGAACCGGCTCCTACTGGTCGATCGGTTGCAACACGCACTGTCGCGTGCCGCCCGCTCGCAGAGCAACGTGGGGGTCCTGTACTGCGACCTGGACCGCTTCAAGGAGGTCAACACCCAGTTCGGCCACGCAGGCGGAGATCAGTTGCTGGTCGAAGTCGGTCACCGGCTGCAACGGGCCTGCCGCACCTCGGACACCGTCTCGCGGGTATCCGGCGACGAGTTCGTGGTCCTGCTCGAAGATGTCGCCGGCGCCGAGGATATGGAGGAAGTCGCCAACCGGATCCTCGACTCGTTGGCCGCACCGGTGGAACTTGAGGACGGCGTGGCTCGTACGGGGGCCAGCATCGGCATGACCATCACCAAAGGAACGGCGCGCTCCGGCATGGCGAACGTACAGAGGGTCGTGCGACAGGTCGATGCGGCCATGTACGCGGCGAAGGAGGCTGGCCGCAACCGTTTCGCGTGGTTCAGCCCCGAGATGCTGGAGCGGGCACAGGAGCGCCCCAACTTCCTGGAGGCGATGGCCCGCCGACTGCTCAACAGGTAGCGCTCAGCGATGCGACGGGTACCCAGCCGGGCATTTAGCCCGGGCCCACGCGCGGCAGTCCAGCCTCGCTCCGTCCAGCGAACGCAGCAGGATGCGGTCGCCGCTGTTGGCCAGCGCGGCCTGCCGCAGACCCACATGGCGCACCGCCGCCGTCGAGCGACCCGAGCCCAGCCGAATGGTCATGTGCGCACCCGCCGGTAGGACGTCGTACGGACCGAACTCGTAGCCGAACCCGCCGGCCCGCACCTCGTATCCGAACAGGTTCATGGGGGACGTGGCGCGGTTGGTCACCCGGATGATCTCACTGTTGGGCCGCGGCCGCTCGTCTCCGGGCGGGTCGTAGCGGACCTTCGAGATGAGCAGCGCGCCCGCCGCTGGATCAGCGCAGGATCCCAGGCAGGGGTACACCTTGGAGGCGCGCACGTTGCCTTGCGGGTCCAGCAGATAGGCACCGTCACCGATGAATCCGAACGCGGTCCTGGTTCCCGCGGCCGTTGTGAAGTTGGCCCACACCGGCGAGCGACGACCCCAGTACACGCTGCTCGGGGTGTTACGCCCAGATCCGGAGCGCACCGTAAGCACCCGGCCGGGGTCCACGCGGGTGCCCGCGGGCAGCCGCAACCAGTCCAGACTGCCGTCTCGCACCACCCAGCCGGACAGGTCCAGCGGCGCGGTCCCGTCGTTGATGATCGCGACCCACTCGGCGTTCAGCCGGGCAGCGTCATCCCCCACCGGGTCGGGCTGGATGAGTAGCCGGACCGATGCCTCCGGCCCCTGCCCGCAGTAGGCCGGGTCCCACATGTGGGCACCTCTGGCGCGCGCGGCGTCGAAGAGGCGCCGGTACTCCAGGTTGTGCACCGGCTCGTCCTTCTTCGGCATCCACTGCCCGAAGCC
>DAOMFH010000210.1:1718-4427 GCA_035429705.1 Actinomycetota bacterium | reverse complement strand
GGACCCGGTACGGGCTGCAGACCATGTGCGAGGGCGGCGGCATGGCCAACGCCACGGTCGTGGAACTGGTCTGAGGGCCGGTTGTCCGCGGTAGCGGAGGCCGGGGGTAGCCGGACGGGCTGGGCGGTTGATCGGTCCGTGACCTGAGCCTGCCGGGCACGAGATGCGACTGCCCCTGGCTCAGGACCCGGTTTACCCGATGTGCGCCAGCCCGGTGGTCGAGTGCGCGCCGGCCGGCCCGAACCAGCCCCGCCGTAACAGTCGCCACGTTGCCGGGACCAAGGGCGTGGAGTGGATGCAGCCACGTTGCCGAGACCAAGGATGTGGAGTGATGCAGCCACGTTGCCGGGACCAAGGATGTGGAGTGGATGCAGCCACGTTGCCTGTTCGGCACATCCTTGGCCGGGTGCAGGCCCCGGATGTTCCCTTCGTGATGCGGACGGTGGCAGCAGCGGAAGCGATCAGCCCGCCAGCGCGTCCGCCTGCTGATCACGGGTTGGGTACGGTCCCCGCCGCTATCCGATGAACGATCGGCCCGGCGAACCCCAAGCAGTAGTTATCCACAGGGTTGTCCCCACCTGGGGAGAACTACACGTGTGTGATTAGCGCCACTTGGTGGACACGACGAAACCGAGGGCGATGAAGACGAATCCACCCACCAGGTTCCAGAATCCGAGATCTCCCAGGATCGGCGCGTCGGGAGCGATGTACCAGGCACAGATCCACAGCAGGCCGATGACGAACAGGGCGACCATCACCGGGGCGACCCAACGCGGACTGCCGATCTTCACCGGCTGACGCTTGTCGGCAGGCGGGGTGCTCTTGCGGCGGGAACGGGATTCGGGCACGGAGGCAACTCTACCCCGCCGTACTGTGGGTGGCGTGAGCCTACGTGCGTGGACGGTGATCGCGGCGCTGGTGTTCGGCGTCGCCGGGTTCCTGTTCGCGACGACGGCCAACACCGCGCAGGGCACGAATCTGCGCAGCGACACCGCCGCCCTCAAGGACGTCGTGGCCGAACGGGCCGCGCTGGTGGACAAGCGCCAGAATCAGGTGACGCAACTGCAGCAGCAGGTGGCCGGCCTGAGCAAGCAGCAGGAGGGGACCGCGGCGGCCCGTGCGCAGGGGCGCATCGACCGGTTGTCGGCTCCCGTCGGGCTGATGCCGCTGACCGGGCCGGCGGTCACCGTTGCCCTGTCGGACGCCCCGCAGGAAGGCAACGAGGATGCCAACCCGGATGATCTGGTCGTGCATCAACAGGACCTGCAGGCGGTGATCAACGCCATGTGGCGCGGGGGGGCGCTGGGTGTCCAGGTGATGGACCAGCGCTTGATCATGACCAGCGCGGTGCGGTGCGTGGGCAACACCCTGATCCTGCAGGGCCGGGTGTACTCCCCGCCCTTCGTGGTCACGGCGATCGGCGATCAAGCGGCCATCGAGCGGGAACTGGCCCACGACGACTATCTGCGCGGATACCAGGCCGCGGTGGAGTTCTTCGGACTCGGCTACGAGCAGACCCGGGCGACCTCGGTGACCATCCCCGGCTTCGACGGCCCGCTGCACATCGACCACGCCAAGCCCATCCCGGCCAAGGAGGCAAGGTCATGACGGTGCTCGTGATCGACAACTACGACAGTTTCGTCTACAACCTGGTCCAGTACCTGGGCGAACTGCAGGTCGAGTGCGCGGTGTTCCGCAACGACGAGATCGACCTCGCCGAGGTCGCGGGCTATTCCGGGGTCCTGCTGTCACCTGGGCCGGGCACCCCGGACCGGGCCGGAGTCTGCCTGGACCTGATCCGGCGCTACGCCGGCAGTGTGCCGATCTTCGGTGTGTGCCTCGGCCACCAGGCGATCGCGGAGGTCTACGGGGCGACGGTCAGCAGGGCGCCGGAACTGTTGCACGGGAAGACCTCGCGGGTGGAGCACGACGGACGCGGCGTGTTCGCCGGGCTGCCCAGCCCGATGACGGCCACCAGGTACCACTCGCTGGCTGTCGAGGACGATACGGTGCCGGCCGAACTGGTGGTGAGCGCGCGCAGCGACTCAGGGGTGATCATGGGCCTGCGGCACCGGGACCTCGCGGTGGAAGGCGTGCAGTTCCACCCGGAGTCGGTGCTGACTGAGGGCGGGCACCGGATGCTGGCGAACTGGTTGGCGGCCTGCGGTGACGCCGATGCGGTCCGGCGCAGCGAGGGGCTCAGCCCGGTCGTGGGCTGAGGTTGCTGTCTGCCGATCTCCACCCTGGTGAACCTGCGAGAGGAGATCCTGGGATTGGCTTGGTGGGGTCGGCCGGCTTGGGTGGTCGGCTGGGTGGGGTCCGCCCAGGGGGCAGGCCCAGCGGTGGCGTGACCAACTCCTGGCGGCACGAACGTACGCGGCGCTTCGGGTGTGGCCCGGCGGTAACGGGCGCCGGCTGGCGCTGGCCGGTGTGTGCCCCGGGTCGAACCGGGCGGCTTCGGTCGCTGAGTTGTCGCTGAGTCACAAGGTTCGGATGCCTGCGGATGTTTGTGGCTGAGGCGCAGCTGAGTTGTCGCTGGGTCACAGAGATCTTGCGGCGGTGGATGTTTGTGACTGAGGGGCAACTGACTCGAGGGTCTGGCCGCGCGGGGGCCGTCGGGCGGCGGGCGGCTATGGTCGCTGAGTTGTCGCTGGGTCACAAGGTTCGGATGCCTGCGGATGTTTGTGGCTGAGGCGCAGCTGAGTTGTC
>DAOMFH010000210.1:0-1618 GCA_035429705.1 Actinomycetota bacterium | reverse complement strand
CCGTCGGGCGGCGGGCGGCTATGGTCGCTGAGTTGTCGCTGGGTCACAAGGTTCGAAAGGCTGCGGATGTTTGTGACTGAGAAGCAACAGGACCGTCTCCGCAGGTGCGGCTTGACAGGGGAGTCCGTCGGCGCAAGTGACCCCGGACAACTCAGATCGCGAGGCACACTGGACAACCCACCCGCGCCACAGACCCCAAGCACCACATGTGTTGCACACGCAGCGGCCGACCTCCGCCCGAACCAGCGGCCGACCCCCGCCGCACACGCAGCGGCCGACCCCCGCCTGTACTACGGCTGACCCCCGCCCTCCGAAGGACTCTCCGCCGGCGGGCTCGGCTCCTCGGTCTGCGTGGGCGTCGGCGTCGGTGTCGGGGTGGGTCCCGTGGATACCGTGATCGTGACGGTGGTGCCTTTCTTGACCTGCGCCCCGGCGCCGGGGTTCTGGCTGATCACGATGCCCACCGCCTGGTCCGACGGCGCGGAGGACACCGACACGTCCAGCCCGGCCTTCGACAGCGCCGAGGTGGCTGCGGACTGCGTGAAGCCGACTACGCCGGGGACTTCCACGACGCCAGTGGACACCTCGATGTCCACCTTGGTGCCGACGTCGACGGTGGTGAAGGCGGCGGGATCCTGGTTGAGCACGAGGCCTTCGGGCTGGCCGGACTCCACCTGCTTGACGTTGCCGAGGTCGAGGTTGGCGTCGCGCAGCGCCGTCCGGACCGCGTCCAGGCTGGTCAAGCCCTCCAGCGGCGGCACCTGGGTCTGCTGCTTGCCGGCCGAGACCGTGACGGTCACCGCCTCACCCTCGGCGAGCTGGGTGTCGGCCTCGGGGTCTTGGGCGAGCACCGTGTCCTCGGGCTTGTCGGAGGTCTGCGGGGTCTGGGCGCCCAGCTTGAGCCCCTTGGATTCCAGGATCCGCTGGGCGTCGTCGATGTTCTTCCCCACGACGTTGGGAACGGTGACCCGCTGACCAGAGTCGCCGCCGAACACGCTTCGCCCGAGGAACAGGGCGGCCGCACCGACCGCCAGCAGCAGGATGGCGATCCCCAGCCAGGCCCAGGGGCTGCGCTTGCCGGAGTCCGTGGCGGTGTCCGGCACGGTGACCGGGGTCAGCGATGCGGTGGTCGCGGAGGAGGCCGGGATCGTGGCACGCATTCCGGCGGCTGCGGCGGACAGCGGCAGACCGGCCTGCGCGCGCTCGATGTCGGCGCGGAACTCGTTGGCGCTCTGGTAGCGGTCCTGCGGGTCCTTGGCCAGGGCCTTGAGGACCAGTGCGTCCAGCACCGGCGGCACGGTCGGGTCGAGCTGCGACGGTGGGGCGGGCTGCTCGCTGACGTGCTGGTAGGCCACCGAGACCGCGCTCTCCCCCTGGAACGGGGGCCGGCCGGTGAGCAGCTCGTACATCAGGCACCCGGCGGAGTAGAGATCGGAGCGGGCGTCGACCACCTCGCCGCGCGCCTGCTCGGGCGACAGGTACTGGGCGGTGCCCATGACCGCGTTGGCCTGGGTCATGGTGGCCTGCGAGTCGGCCACCGCGCGGGCGATGCCGAAGTCCATCACCTTGATGTCGCCGTTGCGGGTGAGCATCACGTTGCCCGGCTTGATGTCGCGGT
>DAOMFH010000209.1:0-4429 GCA_035429705.1 Actinomycetota bacterium | reverse complement strand
TATGGGGGCGCAGGTCCGACGCAGCGCTTCGTTCGGCGATGTGGCCGAGACGAAGTACTGGCACCTGCTCGACGACGGCCGCGTCCAGTGCGACGTGTGCCCACGGGCCTGCCGGCTGCACGAGGGGCAGCGGGGACTCTGTTTCGTGCGGGCTCGCGAGGGCGACGCGATCGTGTCCACCACCTACGGCCGCTCCAGCGGGTACTGCGTGGATCCCATCGAGAAGAAGCCGCTGAACCACTTCCTGCCCGGCACCCCCGTGCTGTCCTTCGGCACCGCCGGCTGCAACCTGACCTGCAAGTTCTGCCAGAACTGGGACATCTCCAAGTCCCGCGACATCGACACCCTGGCCGACAGTGCATCGCCTGAGGCCATCGCCGACGCCGCGGTGCGACTGGGTTGCGCGAGCGTGGCATTCACCTACAACGATCCGGTGGTCTTCCTGGAGTATGCCGTTGACACCGCGGTGGCGTGCCGCGAGCGCGGCATCAAGACGGTGGGGGTCACCGCCGGCTACATCGAGCCGGAGCCGCGCGCGGAACTGTTCGGCGTGATGGATGCGGTCAACATCGATCTCAAGGGGTTCACCCACGAGTACTACCGCAAGGTGTGCGGCGGCGACCTGGACGCGGTGCTCGAGACCATCGAGTGGGCGGTGAAGGAATGCCCGGTCTGGGTCGAGTTGACGACGCTGATCGTGCCCGGACACAACGACTCATCCGACGAGTTGTCCC
Organism: Actinomycetota bacterium; assembly: GCA_035429705.1. Lineage (GTDB taxonomy): Bacteria > Actinomycetota > Actinomycetes > S36-B12 > UBA10799 > JADKAV01. Next base: position 3,695 of record DAOMFH010000209.1, on the reverse strand, counting down.
GGATGGCCGACTGGGTGGTGGAACATCTCGGCGTGGACGTCCCGTGGCATTTCAGTGCCTTCCACCCCGACTGGAAGATGCTGGACGTCCCGGCCACGCCGCCGGCCACACTGACCCGGGCGCGCCGGATCGCGCTGGACCACGGTGTGCACTTCGCCTACACCGGCAACGTGCACGATTCTGACGGCGACGCGACCTTCTGCCCGACGTGTCGCAAGGCGGTCATCGAACGCGACTGGTACGAGTTGCTGTCCTACGAGTTGGACGCGAAGGGTGCCTGCACGAACTGCGGAACGGTTCTGCCCGGGGTGTTCGCGTCCGCCCCCGGGAACTGGGGCCGTCGGCGACTGCCAGTCACGCTGCACGGTTAGCCTGGGCCCATGTTCGTGCTGGCCGCCGACGAGTACCAGCGGATGAGCGCCGCTGCGGCTGGCGGGCTGCGGGCCAGGGGGCTGACTGCTGGTGACCGGGTGGCGATCGTCACCCCGGAGCACCGGTTCCCGGCGCGGGAGGCAGCACGCCTGCAGGCATGCGTGGTGGCCGTGGTCGGGGCCGCTCTGCGCACCGGACTGGTGCCGGTACCGGTCAACCCGCTGCTGACCCCCGGTGAGCAGGCGCACATCGTGGCCGACAGCGGCGCCGCGGCCGTCCTCGCAGAGGCTGCGGATCTCATCGGCCTGGTCGAACACGAGGGTCCGGCCCCGGATCTGGCCGACTGGCCGCTGGGCCGCCCGATGCACTACACGTCGGGTACGACCGGCCGGCCGAAGGGGGTGTACACGCAGGGGATCGGGGAGGCGCTCACCGAAGCGTTGTGGCGCGACGAACTGGACCAGTGGGACTTCACCGCCGCGGACACCACCCTGGTGCATGGGCCGCTGTGTCACGCCGCGCCTTTGCGCTACGCGATGCTCGTCCTGCAGGTCGGCGGCACGGCCGTCCTGCCCGGGGTCTTCGACGCCCCGGCTGTTGCGCGGGCGATGCACGAGCACCGGCCCACCCACGCCTTCATGGTCCCCAGTCACCTGCAGCGACTGTTCGGCCTGGACCTGCCGCCGAGTCCGTACCGGCTGGTGACCCATGCCGGCGCTGCGTGCCCACCGGCCTTGAAACGGCGGCTGCACGCGTGGGCGGGGGTCGAGCACGTGTGGGAGTTCTACGGATCGACCGAGGGTCAGTTCACCGTGTGCCCGGGCGTGGACTGGGAATCCCGGCCCGGGACGGTCGGACGGGCCCGGCCGGGCCGGACACTGGAGGTCCGCGACGGCGTCATCTGGTGCCGCACCCCGGATTTCGCTCGGTTCGCGTACTGGGACGACCCGGACAAGACCGCTGCCGCGTGGGACGGGGACGCCTTCTCCGTAGGGGACCTGGGCCGTCTCGATGACGGGTTCCTGTACCTGGAGGGCCGCCGCGAGGACCTCATCATCAGCGGCGGAGTCAACGTCTATCCCGCGGAGGTGGAGGCCGTGCTCGCCGAGTGCCCTGGCGTGCGGGAGGTCGCGGCCTTCGGCCGGGACGACGAGCAGTGGGGCCAACGGGTATGTGTGGCGTACAGCGGCCACGCGCAGCCCGGCGAGGTCGCGGCATGGGCGGCCACCCGCCTGGCCGGGTACAAGAGGCCCAAGCAGATAGAACAGTTGGACGCGCTGCCGCACAACGCCTCGGGCAAGGTCGAGCGGCTGGCACTGGCGATGGGGGTGTCCCGATGAGAGTCCGTCAACCGGCCGTGGCCGGCCAGTTCTACACGGGCGATCCGTATGAACTCGCCCGCGAGGTCGACGACTACCTGGCTGCCGCGCCAGTCGCGCAGGCCCAGCCCGCCGGGGTCATCGTGCCGCACGCCGGGCACATCTACTCGGGGCCAGTGGCTGCCTACTCCTACGCCACCCTGCGCCGTGCCGAGCGGGTCGTGCTGGCCGGTCCCGCGCACTACGTACCGGTGTGGGGCGTGGTGGCGCCTTCGGTTGCGTTCTGGCGCACACCCCTGGGCGACATCGAGATCGACCAGCAGGCGATCGCCGCCTCCGGGGTGCCAGTGGACGACTATCCGCACGCCCCCGAGCACAGCCTGGAGGTGCAGTTGCCGTTCCTGCAGCAGCGGCTCGAACCGGGCTGGCGGCTGTTTCCGCTACTGGTCGGCCGGGCCGATCCGGGGGACGTGGCCGACCTGCTAGAGGGGTACCTCGCAGACCCCGACACGATCGTGGTGCTGTCGACCGACCTGTCCCACTACCACCCGTACCGGGCGGCCCGTGCCCGCGACGAGGCGACCGCGGCCAGAATCGTCAAGCGCGACTGGCAGCACATCGCCGACCAGGACGCCTGCGGCGCGTATCCCCTGCGGGGACTGCTGCTGGCCGCCGAACGGCTCGACCTGCCAGTCCGCCTGCTCGATCTGCGCAACTCCGGGGACACCGCCGGGCCGCGTGACCGGGTGGTCGGATACGGCGCCTTCGCGGTCGGTGGCTGATGTTCACCCCCGCGCAACGCGACGAGATGCTCGACCTCGCGGTCGGCGCGATCCGGGCGGCACTGGTCAGCGGCGAGGTGCGGCTGCCGAGCGTTGGTTCCCTGCCGGCCTACCTGCGGGAACCGGGCTGCTCGTTCGTCACCTTGCGCCGCGACGGTCAGTTGCTGGGGTGCATCGGAGCGCTCGAACCGTACCAGCCCCTGGGTCACGACATCGTTGAGCACGCGATCGCCGCGGCGTTCCGCGATCCCCGGTTCGAACCGATCACGGATCTGTCCGGGGTGCATGTCGAGATCTCCGTGCTCGGCCCGCTCCGGGAGTTCCCAGCCGAGTCCTACGACGACGTCGTCGCCCGACTGCCACGCGTGGGCGCGGTGGTCTCGGGCTTCGGGCGACGCGGCACCTTCCTGCCGGCGGTCTGGGAACAACTGCCCACCAACGAGACGTTCGTGTCCGGTCTCTGGCGCAAGGCAGGCCTGCAGCCCGGCCAGTGGCCGGTCGAGATCTGGACCTACGAGGTCGAGGAGTTCGGCCGCGTCGTTGCGCCGGAGTAGGGCGTGCGGCAGTGCGGTCCGGTGGGGTGCCGGCCCGTGCTGCGGGGCTGTTGGGGGTTATGGGTCGTGCAGGGTGGTCAGGTAGGTATGCCCGCGGGGGCTGGTCCATTGCAGGGTGTTGCCGGGCAGGGCCTTGACTTGCCAGTTGGTGTGGGTCTTGATCCGGTGGTGCCGTCTACACAGTGCGGCGGTGTTTGTGTGGCTGGTCGGCCCGTCCGGCCAGGGGACCAGGTGGTCGATGTCGCAGTTGACCGCCGGGCGCCGGCAGCCGGGGAACCGGCAGTGCCGGTCGCGGGCTTTCACGTAGCGGGCCAGGGCGGGGCTGGGCCGGTAGTGCGGCGAGGGGCCCGGGGGGTGCAGCACGGTGGCCTCGGTGTACTCGGGGCGCGGCTGGTCGGTGGGCTCGGGACGCGGCTGGTCGGTGGGCTCGGGGCGCGGCCGGGCGGTGTGCTCGGGCTTGGTGGGCTTGGCGCCCAGCCGGTCGGCGTGCTCGTGGCTGATCGGGCCGTGCCCGGCCAGTTCCGGGCCGTCGGCGGTGATGATCACCTGCACCGGCACCGGCACCCCCGCGGCGATCCCGGTGATCCGTTCGACCAGCAGATCCGCCCGGGCCGCATCCACACCGCCTTCATGGTTGGCCGTGGCGGCTTTCAGCGACGCCAGGCAGG
>DAOMFH010000208.1:0-4432 GCA_035429705.1 Actinomycetota bacterium | reverse complement strand
ATTCGTGAGACACCCTCCTCGGAAGCAGTCGCGAGCCCTCACCATCAACCACACCCACACGACTCCCGCCGCGCCACGCCATCGGCCGCGAACGGGCCGTTACCGGACGCGATCCAGGCAAGGCCGCCAGGCCCACGATGTGACATCTCGCCAACGCTCAGCACACCCCGGAGCAGTTCGGACTGCCCCGTCGTATCCGAACAGCCGGGATCGTGTGTCACCCGGCCACTGGCCGTAGCGACTGCTTGCCAGCGCATGTGAGTTGTCCTTACAGCTGCACGACCGTCGCCGACGTATGACCGGCTTCGGCCAACTGCATCCAATAGCGATCCCCAGTCAGCACCTTGACCCCGAGGCGTTCAGTGACAGCCAGAATCAGTGCATCACCCAAAGACAGTGTCAAAGGCTCGCCGGTGGTCGGGTGCCTGCCCGGGTCCCCCATCGAGGCCTCGAGCAGCCGCGCCGCCCGGATCATGTCGACCTCCAACGCGGGCTCCACCTCGAGTCCCATGGCGGACAGGGTCATGGTGATCAGCTCGGGGCTGCTCTTGTTCCCCGCGCGACGTGCGACGAAGATGCTTTCAGTGAGTGCGGGACCCGGCAGAACCGGCCGCGCTCCGGGCGCCTTGAGCAGCGCGTCCACCGCCTGCCAACGTCCGTCCTCCTGCAGGATCCACGCCACGACGGACGAGGAGTCGAGGGCGAACCGGGTCACTCAGACAAGCCCATCTCCCGCAGCAAGCCAGAGGTGCTTCGCCCAGCACCGGCAGATGAACGCCAGTGGGACTGGGCGCCCTCCGAGCCCCGCGAAACCTCCTGATCCTCTTTGCGCACGGACCTGACCAACTCGGCGCTGTCCACTGATTGACCTCCGGTGTTGTTCGCCCACAGCGCCTCGACGAGCATCCGCGGACTGACGATCTCCACCCTGCCATCGGCGTGCAGGACGAACCGGAGGTTGTCCCCAGGGCCCACCCCCAGGTGGCGCCGGATCGACACCGGGATCACCACGCGGCCTTCGGGACCGATCTTCATGTCAGTTGTGGCGCTCTCTGTCACTTCCGCATCATATGTCAGGACTGAGTTCGACGGCGACGCTCAATGCCACAGGAGGTTGAACACACTGTGACCGAGCAGCAGCCAGGTTGCCGCTGGATCACAAGCATCAGCGCGGCCGCAATCCCTGGGGAGCAACTGCCGCGGGGCCAACAACCAACACCCCAGGAGGCCCAACCACGGTGGCGCCGCGGACACCCCGACGACCCACTGTCTGCGCGGTGACCGATCCGAAGCTCCCCCTTGCCACGAAGCTCCCAACCAGCCGAGAAGTGCGCAACCCGCCGGAGCCGACCCGTTCAGACCGCGTCGTCCCCGGGCTCATCAACTGCGGACTGAAGCCAGGTCACCAACTGCTCGTACACCGCGTCATGGTTGAGCAGCGTCATGTGGTTGAGGCCACCGAGGTGCACTCCGTTGTCGATGTCGAAGGTGATCGCCTTTCCGTGGCCGGCACCGGAAGCACTCGGCAGACGGACCATCCCGTCACCGATGAGCCGGCCGACCGGGTTGCCCGGGTCCGCGGTGATGGTCGCCGCGACCCAGTAGTAGGTGGCCTGGGGCAAGAAGGGGATCTCCGTGCAGCGATCCTGCAGGAACTCGTCGGGGTCGTAGCCATGCCAGTCCTCCTCGACAAGTGCGCCGAACCGGAGGTCCTTGACCCCCGCGCTGCGTACCGCCAGTGGCCGGCCGATGGGTTCGGCCTCCGGGATGCGGCGCATGATCCAGTCCGCAACGTTCACGGCCTTCTCCAAGGGAGCCCCCCGGTGGGGCGAGCCCAGGGTCACGACCGCCCTGGTCAGCCTGGTCCACTGGGCATCACCCTGGTCGCCCTGATAGCAGGCGCTGCGGCTCACCAGCCCACCCATCGAGTGGCCCACCAGACAGAGCGACTCCACCGGCACGGGCCAGCAAGCGACCAGGTCGTCGAGCAGTTGGCTGAGCATCCGGCCGTTGTCGCTGATGTGCAGGCCGCTGTTGTAGCGAATCAGGACCGGCGAGACGCCGAGGTCACCGACCAAGCGCTCAGGGTAGCTGTAACCAGGCGTCTCTTGACCCCATGCCCAGTTCCCTTCGTCGCCGACGAGGCCATGCACGAAGACCACGAGGTGAGGGCTGGCTTGCGGGAAGGCCGCGGCCACCTCGTGCGCGCGGATGGGCAGATTCTGCCCGGACACTCTGACGGCCATGGGCACCGCGAGGGGCGCATGCTGCTCTGAGATGAAGTCCCCGTGGAACCCGTTGACCACCGGTAGCACCGTGCGACCGATGGCCGAGTCGCTGATGCTCGGCAGTCCGTCTCCTGCCGCCAGCGACGTGCCCTGGGTGACCGCACGTGGAACTGTCCGGTGGGCGTGGCGAACCAGGGAGTAGATGGCCTTCGCCGTCGCGTCCTGAATCTCATTGACTGGCTGCGCTGCCGGCGGTAGGGCCCGTCCCACCCGGCGGGTGATCGCCGAGTGCACATCGGCCACCATGCCGACCACGCCGCCGAGGGCGTCGCCGGACAACTTCCCGGCGGCGATCCACTCCTCGCGTGCCTGGGGCACTTGCTGTTGATCCTGGGGGTCCTCGTTCACATCAATCTCCTTTCCAGCCGGACGGTCATCTCCCGGGTGCCGGCCACGATGCGGTCGTCGAGCACCTGTCCGACCCCGGCCAGCAGGCGAGCCGGGGGCTGGTTGGTGGACCACATGACCGCGGTGAATTCATCTATGCCCGCTGCCACCGCGTGGTCAGCCAAGGCGCGCATCAGCAGACGGCCGGCTCCCTGCCCCTGGATCGGATCAGCCACGGTCAGACAGACCTCCGCCGTGGCGGGCCGGTCTGGAAGCCGAATGGCATGGCCGATGCCCAGGATCTGCTCGCCGCCAGCACCAGGACCGACCAGGACCAGGGCCACGTGATCATGACCGTCGGCGGTTGCGAACAGGTGGTGCTGCTCACGTCGGCTCAAACGGGGTTTGGCCGCCATGAACCGCCGGCGCCTGGTCTCTTCGGACAACAGGTGGAAACCCTCGATGAGCGCCTGCTGGTCGTCCACTCGCAGCGCGCGCACCGTTATGCAGGACCCGTCGCGCAGGACGATCTGCTGCTGTCGGCTGGCTGTCGCGGTGGTCACCTCTCCATAATGACTGCGACAAGAGATAGTTCCTAGTCGCCTGAAGGTAGTACTGCTTGGCAGACTTGTTCTATGCGAACAAATCACGAGGGTCACCATCAGACCCTGCCCATCCCGGCCCTGCCGAACGGCCTGGCCGCCGCCCTCCATGCGCAGGTCCCGCGGATCGTCAAACTGACGATGGATGCCGTGGTGGCGGAGGTTCCGCAGTACGCACCGGCGGTCGATGGCCCCTATCGGGCGGAGTTGGCCGACGGCGTGCGGATGGCTTTCGAGGGGTTCGCCGGCATGATCACAGATCCGCAGGGCGCCGGTCCGCGGCTGTCCAGGATCCGACGGGGTGCACACGTCCTGGGCCGCACGGAGGCCCGCCGCAGACGCGGGATCGACGCCCTGCTGACCGCCTACCAGGTGGGCACCCAGGTGCACTGGCAGGAGGTGGCCGGCAGGGCGATCGACTTCCAGGTGTCGGCCGAGACGATGGCCGACCTGGCCGGACTGATCTTCGCCTACAACCAACAGTTGTCCGCTGCCAGCGCTGAGGGGTATGCCCGGGAGTTGGAGGCGCTCAGGCGAACCCGTGAACGCCAGCGCGAGGCGCTGGCCCGTGCCTTGCTGGCTGGCGAGCCCGTCGAGACCCTGCTGGCTCGCGCCCAGCGCGCGGACTGGAGCCCTCCGGAGACCCTCACGGTCGTCCTTGTGACACCTGAGGAGGCCGACGCCTTGACCGGCGCTTTCCCACAGGCCCTGGTCTCCCCCCCGGACGAGTCCACCGACGACCCGGTCGCCGTCCTGATCCCCGACGTGCACATAACCCGGGGGCACCTACTTGACGCTGTGCGCGGAACCCGGGCCATTGTCGGGCCTGCTCGCCCGTGGCAGCAGGCCAGCATCTCCTACCGTCGGGCCCTGCGGGCCCGGGGGCTTCGCGGCGAAGAGGGTGAGCCGCTGGATACCGAGGATCATCTTGTGGAGTTGGTCCTCTCCGGTGACCCGGACTGCGGCGCCGACCTGCGCCATGACGTCCTTCGCCCACTGGCGGGCCTGCCCGAACCGGTCGCCCGGCGTCTGGCGGGCACGCTGCGCTCGTGGCTGCTGCATCTCGGACGCCGCGATGCGGTGGCAGCCGATCTGTATGTCCATCCGCAGACCGTGCGTTACCGGATGGGCCAGATCCGCGAACTGTTCGGCGAAGCCCTGAATGACCCGCAGCAAGTGCTGGCACTGGTCATCGCTCTGAACGTGCGGGACTGA
>DAOMFH010000207.1:0-4475 GCA_035429705.1 Actinomycetota bacterium | reverse complement strand
CGCACGCGGTCAGTGTGTCACCGGCACCGGATGCGGGGCGCCGGGGCCCACACCGGGCGGTCGCCATCCGATCGCCGAGGTCCCTGACCGAGGACCGTGTCACCCCGGCCGGGGCGCACAATGGCAGGGTGCCCGAGACCCGCGATGTCCTGCATCCGGGCTTCCGGCAGGCCACCCGGCAGTGGTTCCAGCAGGCCTTCGCCGCCCCCACGGCGGTGCAGCAGCCGGCCTGGGCCGCGATCGCCACCGGTTCCGACACGCTGGTCGTCTCCCCCACCGGTTCGGGCAAGACACTCGCGGCCTTCCTGTGGGCGATCGACGGACTGGTCGCCGAACCGGGCCGGGGCTGCCGGGTGCTGTACATCTCCCCGATGCGGGCACTGGCCGCCGACGTGGAGCGCAACCTGCGCGCACCCCTGGCCGGCATCGAGCGGGTCGCGCGCGACCTGGGCGTGCACAGCGGAAGCGTCCGGACGGCCATCCGTACCGCTGACACCCCACCTGCTGAGCGGCAGCGCATGGCCCGCACGCCACCGGACATCCTCATCACCACCCCGGAGAGCCTGTTCCTGCTGCTCACGTCCCGCGCGGGGGCCTTCCTGGCCGATGTCGAGACGGTCATCGTCGATGAGATCCACTCGGTGGCGGGGACGAAACGAGGCTCGCACCTGAGCCTGTCTTTGCAGCGCCTCGACCTGCTCACCGGCCGGCCCGCCCAGCGGATCGGCCTGTCGGCCACCGTGACCCCCGTGGACACCGTCGCGCACTTCCTGCACGCCGGGCACGACGTGCGCGTGGTAGATCCGGGCCTGGGCAAGGCGGTCGACCTGCGCGTGAGCGTGCCCCTGCCGGACATGACGGCGTTCGACGAGCCCGTCGAGCAGGGGCGACCCCGACGTGCCTCCATCTGGCCGGCGGTGGAGTCATCCATCCTCTCGATGCTCGAGGCGCACACCTCGACCATTGTGTTCACCAATTCCCGGCGGGTATGCGAGCGGCTCTCCAGCCGGCTCAACGAACTGGCCGCCGACGAGCCGGCCGACGACGCGGTCCCGGCGCAGATGATGGCCCAGGCCGGGATTGCGCGCGGGACCGAGCACGTGGTCGCGCGCGCCCACCACGGTTCAGTGAGCAAGGCCGAGCGTGCCCATATCGAGGACGACCTGAAGTCCGGGCGGCTGCCGGCGGTGGTGGCCACCAGCAGTCTGGAACTCGGTATCGACATGGGCAGCATCGACCTCATGGTGCAGGTCGGGTGCCCGCCGTCGGTGGCCGCTGGGCTGCAGCGCCTCGGTCGGGCCGGCCACCGGCTTGACGCGGTGAGCCGCGGCGTGTTCTTCCCCACCCATCGCGGCGACCTGCTGGCGACCGCTGTGGCACTGGAGGGGATGCGCGAGCAGCGCATCGAGCCGACCCGGATCCCCCGCCACCCCCTGGACGTGCTGAGCCAGCAGATCGTCGCGATGGTCGCGATGCGGGACTGGTCCGTCGACGATCTGTACGCGGTGGTCACGGCGGCCGCCGGGTACACCCATCTGCCGCGCAACGCCTACGAGGCGGTGCTGGACATGCTCGCCGGGCGCTACCCCTCCGACGACTTCGCCCAACTGCGCCCCCGCCTGGTCTGGGACCGCACCACGGACATGCTGACCGCGCGCGCCGGCGCCCAGCGCACCGCGGTGATCTCCGGCGGCACGATCCCCGACCGCGGACTGTTCCCGGTTTTCATCGCGGGGACCAAGGACGGCCGGGTGGGCGAACTCGACGAGGAGATGGTCTACGAGTCGCGCGTGGGCGATGTCGTCTCCCTGGGGGCCTCGTCGTGGCGCATCGAGGAGATCACCTTCGACCGGGTGCTGGTCACCCCCGCGCCGGGCCGGCCCGGCAAACTGCCCTTCTGGCATGCCGACGCACAGGGACGCTCCGCGCAGATGGGCCGGGCGATCGGGGCGTTCCTGCGGGAGGCCGAGACCGACACCCCTGGCCGGCTGGCCGACAGCGATCTGGACACGTTCGCCCGTGAGAACCTCACGAACTACCTCACCGAGCAGTTGGACGCCACCGGGGTGCTGCCCACGGATCGGCGCGTGCTCGTGGAACGGTTCCGCGACGAGATCGGCGACTGGCGACTGGTCGTGCACGCACCGTGGGGTGCACGGGTCACCGCCCCCTGGGCGTTGCTGGCGTCAGCACGCATCAGGGACGCCTTCGGGCTGGATGCGAACATCATGGCCACCGACGACGGACTGGTCCTGCGCCTGCTCGACACGGATCAGGACGAGACGTGGTGGGACGGCGTCGTCGACGCGCTGCTGCTGGACCCCGACGACCTCACCGCCGAGGTGAGCAGGGAGATCACCGGCAGCGCCCTGTTCGCCGCGAAGTTCCGCGAATGCTCGAGCCGGGCCCTGCTGCTGACCCGCAATGCTCCGGGCAAGCGCACACCGCTGTGGCAGCAGCGCCAGCGCTCCGCCCAACTGCTGGCGGTAGCCGGCACCTACCCCGGATTCCCGATGGTCCTGGAGGCCGTGCGGGAGTGCGTGGACGACGTCTACGACCTGCCGACCCTCAAGCAGGTGTTGCGGGAGATCCGCGACGGCCTGATCAACGTGGACGTGGTGGTCACGGACACCCCGAGCCCGATGGCGCAGACGCAGATGTTCTCCTACGTGTCGGTCTTCATGTACGAGGCCGACAACCCCCTTGGCCAGCAGGCTGCCGCTCTGGAGATCGACCACGCCCTGCTGGCCGATCTGCTCAGCGACACCGATCTGCGCTCGATCATCCCGCAGGAGGCGATCGACCAGGTCGAGACCGAGCTGCAATGGCGGCAGCCCGGCCGTATACGCACCGCCGACGATCTGGCCGACCTGCTGCGCGCGGTGGGCTTCGCCAGTGACGACGACCTGGCCGGCCGCGGTCTCGGGCCGGAGTTGGGCCAGGACCTCATGGCTGCCCGCCGCGCCTTCCGGGTGCGCGTGGCCGGCCAGGAGGTCCTCGCAGCGGTGGAGGACATGCCGCGGCTGCGTGACGCCCTCGGCGTGGTCCTGCCGCCGGAGGTGCCGTTCGCGTTCACCGAGCCGGTCGCGGATCCGGTGGGCGACCTGCTCGGCCGCTACGCGCGCACCCACGGCCCGTTCACGACCGCGGATGCTGCTGGACACCTCGGGCTCGGCGTACGCGTCGTCGAGGAGTTCTTGCACCGGCGTAGAACTGCCGGCCTACTGCGCTGGGGACGCTTCTCACAAGGCGGCGAGCAGGGGCAGTGGGTCGACACAGAGGTTCTCCAGCGCATCCGGCGGCGCACGGCAGCCCTGCTGCGCGGCACGCAGGAGCCGGTGCCGGCGATGCGGCTGTGCGGCTTCCTGCCGAGGTGGCAGCGCATCACCTCGCCGGGCCGGGGGCCGGATGCGCTGCCCGCTGCGATCGGCCGGCTGGCCGGATATGTCGCGGCCGCCACCGTCTGGGAGCAGGACCTGCTGCCGGCCCGGGTGGCCGGATACGAGCCGCACCACCTCGACCAGCTCACCGCGGCCGGCGAGATCGTGTGGTGCGGGGCCGGCCGGCTGGGCGCCCGGGACGCCTTGATCACGATGGTTCCCGCCGGGCTCGAGGACCTGTTGCCCGCCCCGGACACCGAGGAACTCTCCCAGGGCGAGCAAATGGTGTGGGAGGTGGTCCGCAACGGCGGCGGATGGTTCGCCCGGGATCTGACGCTGCGACTGCCCGACCTGACCGCCGACGCCCTCGAACAGGCCGTGTGGGGACTGGTGTGGCGCGGCATGCTGACCAACGACTCGCTGGCGGCTCTGCGCACCTACCGGCGGCCCGGCGGCCGGGTGCGCAGCCGTCGCGCGACCGCGCCACCCCTGCCAGGGCGGTGGTCGGCGGTGGTCCGCCCCGGCCGACCGGATGTTGCTCTGCTCTGGGCCCAGACACTGCTGGATCGCTATGGACTGGTGGACCGGACCGCGGTCGGCGCCGAGCGCGTCCCCGGCGGCTTCCACGGTCTGTTCGGAATCCTCCGGCGGCTAGACGACGCGGGCAGATGCCAGCAGGTGTACGCGGTGGAGGGCCTCGGCGGTGCGCAGTTCAGCACGGCCGCGGCCCTGGAGCAGTTGCGTCAGGAGCGGAATGACGAACCGGTACTGCTGGCTGCCACCGACCCCGCGAATCCCTCGGGGGTCAGCGTGCCGTGGCCCGAGGTCAGTGGTGGCCGCCCGCTGCGCAAGGCCGGGGCACTGGTCCTGCTGGCCGTGGATGGTCCACACTTCTACCTCGACGCGGCGGGACGATCGCTGCTGGTCTGGCCGGGGGCAACGGCGGCCAGCGCAAGGGTCTTCGTGAACGCTTTGCGGGACCGGCGGCCGCGGGTGGGCATCCGGCGCATCAACGGGGAGGAGGCTTTCACGGCCGAATGGACACAGCATCTCGTCGCGGCCGGGCTGCGGCTCACCCCGTCGGGCCTGCGGTAG
>DAOMFH010000206.1:0-4482 GCA_035429705.1 Actinomycetota bacterium | reverse complement strand
TTGAGCTCGTGCAGGCACTCGAAGTACGCCACCTCCGGCTGGTAACCGGCCTCCACCAGCGTCTCGAATCCGGCCTGCACCAGTGCCGACGCGCCGCCGCAGAGCACGGCCTGCTCGCCGAACAGATCGGTCTCGGTCTCCTCGGTGAAGGTGGACTTGATGCCACCGGCGCGCAGGCAGCCCATCGCTCGGGCGTACGACAGGGCCAGCGGCCAGGCGTTGCCGGACGCATCCTGCTCGACCGCGACGATGCAGGGCACGCCGCGCCCGGATGAGTACTCCCGGCGCACGAGGTGACCGGGGCCCTTCGGCGCCACCATGCAGACGTCGACGTCGGCCGGCGGCTGGATGTAGCCGAAGCGGATGTTGAATCCGTGTGCGAAGAACAGCGCGTCGCCGGCCTGCAGGTTGTCCGCGATGGCCTGTTCGTACAGTCCCCGCTGGACGGGGTCCGGGACCAGCACCATGATGAGGTCGGCCTCGGCGCAGGCGGTAGCCGGGTCCACGACACGCAGCCCCTCGGCCTCGGCCTTGGGGCGGGACTTGGAGCCCTCTGCCAGACCCACCCGCACGTCAACGCCGGAGTCGCGCAGGTTCAGCGCGTGTGCGTGCCCCTGCGACCCGTAGCCCAGGATGGCCACCTTGCGGCCCTGGATGATGGACAGGTCCGCGTTGTCTTCGTAGAACAGTTCAGCCACTTCTTCTCCTCGTTCGCTGATCGTGCACAGTCTGTCAGGTACGGCTCCCCCGGTCTCACGGCGCCACCGACACCGCCAGGAACGCCGCGAATACTGCCAGGTGAACCCCGGCTTGCTGAAGTGTCGCGCGTCCCGGCACCACCGTCAGCGTGGCGACGAACAGCGACAGGGCCAGCAGCACCATCTGTACCTCACCGAGCCCGAGGTGCAGACGGGTGGGCAGCCAGATCTGGGCCACCGCGATGGTGGGGATGGTCAGGCCGATGCTGGCGATCGCGGAGCCGAAAGCCAGGTTGAGGCTGGTCTGGATCCTGCCCAGCCGGGCGGCCCGCAGCGCAGCCAGGCCCTCGGGCAGCAACACGACCAGCGCGATGACGACCCCGACGAACGCCAGCGGCAGTCCGGCTGCCAACACAGCGGCCTCGATGCTCGGCGACAGCGTCTTGGCCAGGCCCACCACCGCTACCAGGGACACGAGCAGCAAGCCGAGGCTGATCGCCGCGGCGCGGGTGCCGTGCGCCGCAGCGTCATCGTGTTCATCCACGCCCGGTTCGAGGAAGTAGTCACGATGACGCACCGTCTGCACGAATACGAACAGCAGGTAGAGCGCCAATGAGGAGACCGCGGCGAAGGCCAGTTGGGCGTCGGTGAACATCGGTCCTGGCGCACTGTGGGTGAACGTCGGCAGCACCAGGGTCAGCACCGCCAGCGCCCCGATCGTGGCCAGCGCCGCACCGGCACCCTCCGAGTTGAACTTGACGATCGGCCGCCGCAGGGTCGCGGCGAGCAGCGACACGCCGACGATGCCGGCCGTGGTCAGCATGACGGCGCTGAACACGGTGTCCCTGGCCAGGGTCTCGGCTTTCGCGCCGCCGGTGGCCATGAGCGACACGATCAAGCCGACTTCGATCACCGTCACCGCGACGGCGAGGACCAGCGACCCGAACGGCTCACCCACCCGGTGGGCGACGACCTCCGCGTGGTGCACGGCCGCCAGGACCGCGGCCACCAGAACCAGCCCGATCCCGAAGGCGAGCACGCCAGCCGGGCTGCGGCCCCAGGATGCGATCAGGACCGCTAGTCCCAGCAGTGGTGCGAATCGGGCGGCTGCCCTCATCAGGCGCCGCGGTCCACCGACCGCAGGGCACGATCGGAGATGGACTTGCTGCCGCGGCCGACCGCGACCATCCCCGACTGGACCAGTTCCTTGATGCCGTAGGGCTCTAGCACCCGCAGCAGGGCCTCGAGCTTGTCACGGCTGCCGGTTGCCTCGATGGTCAATGTCTCGTGGGCCACGTCGACGACCTTCGCACGGAACAGCGTCGCGATCTCGAGGACGTTCGAGCGCATCTCGTGGTCGGCCTTCACCTTGACCAGCACGAGTTCGCGCTGCACGGAGTTCTCCGGGTCGAGTTCCACGATCTTCAGCACGTTGATGAGCTTGTTCAGCTGCTTGGTGACCTGCTCCAGGGGCAGCCGGTCGACATTGATCGCGATCGTCATGCGGCTCACCTCCGGGTTCTCCGTGGGGCCGACGGCCAGAGACTCGATGTTGAACCCGCGTCGGCTGAACAGCCCGGCGATGCGCGCGAGCACACCCGGCTTGTTCTCCACCAGCACGGACAGTGTGTGTCGGCTCATCTCAGTCCTCCCGGTCCCAGGCCGGCGCGAGGTCGCGCGCGGTCGTGATGAGGTCGTTGCTGGTGCCGGCCGGCACCATCGGCCAGACCATGGCGTCGCGGTGCACCTGGAAGTCGATGACCACCGGCGCGTCGTTGAGCGCCATCGCCTTCTCGATGACGACGTCCACCTGGTCGCGACTGTCGGCCCGCAGGCCGTAGCACCCGTACGCCTCGGCCAGCTTGACGAAGTCCGGGAACTGGTGGGACTGCAGGTCGGTGTTGGAGTAGCGCTGGTTGTAGAACAGCGTCTGCCACTGCCGGACCATGCCCAGGCTGGAGTTGTTGATCAACGCGACCTTGATCGGGATGTTGTTGATCGCGCAGGTGGCCAGTTCCTGGTTGGTCATCTGGAAGCATCCGTCGCCGTCGACGGCCCACACCACCTTGTCCGGGGATCCGACCTTGGCGCCCATCGCCGCGGGCACGGCGTACCCCATCGTGCCCAGTCCCCCGGAGTTCAGCCAGTGACCAGGCTGTTCGTAGTCGATGAAGTGCGCGGCCCACATCTGGTGCTGCCCGACCCCGGCCACATAGACGGCGTCCGGGCCGGCGATATGTCCCAGCCGCTCCAGGACGTACTGCGGCTCGAGGGCGTCGGGGTGCTCGTCGTAGCCCAGCGGGAAGCGCTCGAGCCAACTGTTGAGCGTGTCCCACCACTTGGTGATCTCGATGTCGTCCTTACGGTCCCGCAGCACCTCGATCAGGGCGATGATGGTGGCTCTGGCGTCACCCACGATGGGCACATCCGCATGCCGGTTCTTGCCGATCTCGGCGGGGTCGATGTCGGCGTGGATCACCTTCGCGTCGGGGGCGAAGGAGTCGAGTTTGCCGGTCACCCGGTCGTCGAAGCGGGTGCCCAGGGCGATGAGCAGGTCCGACTTCTGCAGGGCGGCCACCGCCGGGACGGTCCCGTGCATCCCTGGCATTCCCAGGTTCTGCGGGTGGCTGTCCGGGAACGCACCGCGGGCCATGAGGGTCGTGACCACCGGGATGCCGGTCAACTCGGCCAGTTCCAGCAGTTCTGCTGAAGCTCCCGAACGCACGATCCCGCCGCCCACGTACAGCACCGGACGCTTGGCCTTGACGATGAGTTTCGCGGCTTCCTTGATCTGCTTGCCGTGCGGCGAGGTATTGGGCCGGTAGCCCGGCAGCTCGATCTTGTCGGGCCACTGGAAGGTTGTCTGGGCGGCCAGGGCGTCCTTGCTGATGTCAACAAGGACGGGCCCTGGCCGCCCACTGCCCGCCAGGTGGAACGCCTCGGCGATCACGCGCGGGATCTCCGCGGGATCGGTCACGAGGTAGTTGTGCTTGACGATCGGCATTGTGATGCCGGATATGTCAGCTTCCTGGAAGGCGTCTGTGCCGATCGCGCCGCTGGGCACCTGTCCGGTGATCGCGACGATCGGGACCGAGTCCATGTAGGCATCGGCGATGGGAGTGACGAGGTTGGTGGCGCCGGGCCCGGACGTGGCCATGCACACGCCCACCTTGCCGGAGGTCTGCGCATAGCCCTCCGCGGCGTGGCCCGCAGCCTGTTCGTGGCGGACCAGGATGTGACGCACCTGCTTGGAATCCATCAGCGGGTCGTAGGCGGGCAGGATCGCACCGCCGGGGATCCCGAAAACGGTGTCTACCCCGGCCCGCTCCAGCGACTTGATCAGACTTGCGGCGCCGGTCATGTGCTCGGCCATGGTCATCCTTCCTGCCAATGAAAAACCCCCCGGACCCGGATGGGTAGCGGAGGGTAGCGCGTCGTCGCCGTGGGGCTCAGACGCGCTCTTCTACGAGAATCAGGTGCTGCACGGGATCAGAGTAGCGTGCCCGCCCGGGTCTGCCAACCCGGGGTGCCGTCTGGCCTGGAGGCGGATGGTGGACCACCGGCATTGCTGCGTGTTCTGGCTACTGTCGCCCCCAGTCGCGCGGGGAGTGCGTGACCCGCGGACCAGCAACCGCGCACCAGCCGCGCAGGAACCGACAACCGCGCCACAGTCGCGCAGATAGTGGCGGGCCCGGGCGCAGCCACGGCCGGGTGTCGCGAGCCAGGGCGCGGCCCGACTGTTGCAGCGTTGGGGTTTCCGCCGCCGCGAGACCGACAACCGCGC
>DAOMFH010000205.1:0-4484 GCA_035429705.1 Actinomycetota bacterium | reverse complement strand
GGGCTCGACCAGGCAGGAATCCCGGTGGCTTCATCCGGCTGCGGGTCCGGCTGAGACTCTCAACGACGCCGCAAGGAGAGGGGTCCGAAGGCGTGCATGAGGTTGTCCTGCAACGGCGATAGTGGCCGGATCCTCACCGCGCGGACAATGGACTGGAAGGTGGATATCGCCACCAACCCGTGGGTTCTTCCCGCGCAGTATGGCGTGTGACGCTGCGACCGAGGACCGGTTGTTCGAGTGGAACCTCGCGCCCCGGCAGTATGACTGCCAGCGGCTTCGACATCGACAACCGATGCTCCAGAGACGGCAGGCCAGGTGGCCGCCTTCCTGTGGCTCGTCGAGTCCGCCTACCCGGCCCTCGAAGAGGGGCGCGCAGGCGAGGCATCCGCGGAGTTCGCCGAGACCGCGCCCTTCCCCTTCGCCGGGAAGTCCGCGCCGTTCCCACGCACCGAGGCCGCATCCGGCGCTCAGATGAGGCCGGTCTCCCGTGCGACGTGGACGGCCCGTGACCGGCTGTCGACATCCAGCTTCGTGAAGATGTGCACCAGGTGGCTCTTGACCGTCGCCTCCGTGACGAACAACGTGCGGGCGATCTCCTTGTTCGTGGCGCCGGTGGCCAGCAGGTTCAGCACCTCGATCTCGCGGTCGGTCAGTCGCGGCAGCGGTTTGCGCATGGTCTGGATCATGCGGGCATTCAGGTCCGGTGCGAGGAACATCTTGCCCGCCGCGGCGGACTCGATGGCCTCGATGATCACCTCGGGTGCCACGTCTTTGAGGAGGTAGCCGGCGGCTCCGGCCTCGATGGCGCCGAGGATCTCGGCGTCCCGGTCGAAGGTGGTAAGGATGAGTACGGCCGGCGCCGGTTCGAGTGCGCGCAGCGCTGCGGTGGTGGCAATCCCGTCGATGCCGCGGCCGAGGCGCAGATCGCAGAGCACCACATCGGGACGCAGATGCTCGGCCAGCACGATGGCTTCCTCGCCGGTGCCTGCCTCACCGATGATCGTGAGGGTTCCGCGACCGTCGAGCACCGCCCGCAGCCCGCTGCGCACGACCGGGTGGTCATCGACCAGCAAGACCTCGATGGTCATGGCCGCTCCTCGACTATGAGGTGGATGGGCAGGTGCGCGGAGATCGCGGTGCCTTCACCCGGCGTGGTCTCGATCTCGAGGCCGCCGCCGAGTTCGCGCATCCGCGCTCGCATGAACCGTAGCCCGTGGCCGGAAGGGCTCGCATCGGCGGACGCCTCCCACGTCGCGAGGTCGAAGCCGGCGCCGTCGTCGATAACGTCGAGCCGCACGGAGTCCTCCGCGTCGATCAGGCTCACCACCACACGAGTCGCACCGGCGTGCAGGCGCACGTTGGCCAGGGCGGACTGCGCGGTCCGCAGCAGCGCCACCTCCACCTCGGTGGGCAGTTGGGGCAGCGAGGTGTCCACACGCAGATCCGTCTGCAGGCCGGTCTCGTCCTGCAGCCGGGTGAGCATGCGGGCGAGCGCGGAAGCCAGGGCGTCGTCGAGTTCGGCTGGCACAAGTGCTGCCACGATGCGCCGGACGTCGGCGAGGCTGTCGCCCGCGAGGGCTTCGATCTGCCCCAGCGTGCGCGCCGCCGCGGGGTCGGCTGTCCGTCCGATCCCGGCGTGGGCGATCAGCCGGATCGAGGACAGTGCCTGTGCGATGGTGTCGTGGATGTCCCGGGACAGCCGGGTGCGTTCGGCGATCGCCCCGGACTGGCGCTGAGCGGACGCGAGTTCGTCCTGCAGGTCGGCCATCTCCTGATGGGCCTGCGTCAGTGAGACCACGAGTTGCTCGCGTTCGGCCGCATCGCGCAGGAGTTGGAGGTAGCCGCGCGAGATGCCCAGCGCGAAGATGCCGCCGATCAGCGGGCCGAAGACGTTGGCGTATGTCGTGGTGCCCTGCTGGATGATCGGCGCGACGACGACCACGGCGAGCACCAGGGCCGAGAACACCAGTGCCCAGGCCCCGGACAGCAGGTGTCCGGCCAGCAGCCAGAGCAGGAAGGCCAGCCAGACGAACTCGGCGGACACGGCGACGGCGGCGACCCAGATGACCGCGAATCCGACCAGCCACCAGACCGCCACGCGCGCCCGGCGCCCGTCCGCGGGCAGGAAGCTCCCAGCGGTGTGCCAGGCGAGAATCGCGACCCCGGCGATGACCGCGGCCGCAACCGGGGTGCCATCGCCGATCGCCCGGATCACACCGATCGCGGTGAGCAGCACGGCGATCACATGCTGGCCGATCTCCATGGCGCGCACAGTGGGACCGGTCGGGGCCGGCGCCGCCGGCTCAGTGAACGGCGCGCTGACGAGGCTCATGACCCAATTGTGCGCTGGGGGTGGATGGCTTGCCGGGCCACCAGATCCGGTCGCCGACGAGCCCGAAGATCGACGGCACGATGACTGTGCGCACCACGAGGGTGTCGACGATCACGCCGACGCCCACGATCAGGCCCAGTTGGCCCAGAGTGGCCAGCGGGAGCACGCCCAGGGCCGCGAACACGGCCGCGAGCACGATGCCGGCGCTGGTGATCACACTGCCGGTCCGGGCGACCGCCTGCACCATGCCGTCCTTGGTGCCGAGTGTGGCCGCCTCGGCCCGGGCCCGGTGCACCAGGAAGATCGTGTAGTCGATCCCGAGTGCGACCAGGAAGATGAAGGCCAGCAGCGGCACCTGCAGATCCAGCGCGTGCTGGTCGAACAGCACCTGGCTCAGCCAGGCCCCTGCTCCAATGGCGGCAACCGCACTGAACATGTTCACCACCAGCAGCAGGGCCGGGGCGACCAACGAGCGCAGGAGGATGAGCAGCACACCGAAACTGATCGCGAGTACCAGCGGTGCGACCAGCAGGAGGTCCTGCTGATTGCCGCTGCGGGCGTCGAGTTCGGTGGCCACGGCCCCGCCGACCAGGGCGTCAGCACCGGGCACGGTGTGTACCGCGTCGCGCAACTGCTCGATCTGGGTCAGGCTCTGCTCGGTGCCCGGCGCGTACTGGCTGGTCACCAGGATCTTCGTCAGCTGCCCGTCGGCGGTCTGCCCGGCCGGGTGCGCCCGGGCGACGCCATCCACCTGTGTCACCGCGGACACCACGTGATCAGCGGCAGCGCGGTCGGCGACGACGAAGATGGGCTGTGCCTCCCCGGGTGGGAAGTGCGCGGAGAGCACCTGCAGGCCGGTGGCCGACTCGGACTGCACCCGGAACTTCTCGATCTGGTCGAGTCCGAGCGTGGTGCCGAACAGCCCGGTGGCCATCACCGCGAGCAGGGCCAGGCCGGCCGCCAGGCTCAGTGCGGGCCGCCGCATGACGCGTAGCGCCACAGCGCGCCAAGCGGTTGTCTGCTTCGTGGTGACGCCCGGGCGAGGGATGTACGGCCAGAAGACCCGTCGCCCACAGACCGCCAGGGCCGGGGGCAGCACGACCAGCACCGCGAACAGGGCGATCAACAGGCCGATCGCGGCGGCGACGCCCAGTCCATGCGTGCGGGGGATCACCGCGAGCGTGAGCGTCAGCAGCGCCAGCACAACCGTCACGTTGGATGCCACGATGGGCGGCACGGTCTTCTGCCAGGCGGCGCTCAACGCCGCCCGGTGGTCCTCGGCCGTTAGCAGCTCCTCGCGGTAGCGGGAGATCATCAGCAGCGCGTAGTTCGTGCCGGCGCCGAACACGAGCACACTGATGATGCCGGCGTCGAACTGCAGGCCGAGCGCGGAGCCGGCCGCCGCGGTCAGCTTCCCCGCCAGTTGATCGGCGAGCCCCACCACGGTCAGCGGGATGAGCCACAGTACGGGGGACCGGTAGGTGACGATCAGCAGCACCGCCACGATCAGGATCGTCACCGTGAGCAGTTTGATGTTCGCGTCGTCGAAGGCCGAGGCGATGTCGGCGCCGAATGCTGGGCCGCCGGTCACCTGCAACGTCAGGCCGGGCAGCGGATGATCCGCGATCCCGGTCCGCAGGTCCTCGATCACCTTCGCGTTCTCGGTGTTGGTGTCACCCACCTGGATCGGTGTGGTGATGATCGCAGCCGCGCCGTCCTGGCTCACGATCGGCCCGGCCGACCGCCCGACGGCATGCTGATCGAGCACGGGTACCAGATCCTCCAATGCCGCCAGGTCGCCGGGGGACAGTGCGTGCGAGTCCTCCCGCGCTGCGACGACCAGCACCGATTCCCGGTCCGCGTCGGGGAACTCACTGAGAAGTTGGGTAACCCGGGCGGACTCCGACGTCGGTGCGCTGTCTGCGGCGCCGGTGGGGGCTTCGGTCGCGCCGAACAGCCCGAACAGGACGACGAAGCCGAGCAGGACGGCGCCGAGCGCCACCCATGCGCCGCGAGCAGACGTCAGCCGGTCTGCGAACCGGGCGAGAATCGTGGATCTGGTCATGACGACAACTCCACCGGATTCGCCGTCGACGATCATCGCGATGCAGGTTGAACCTCGCGTCCACCATTTGATGGATGCGCACCTGCG
>DAOMFH010000204.1:2867-4493 GCA_035429705.1 Actinomycetota bacterium | reverse complement strand
GCCCTGCTGATGGCCCAGGGAAGCAGTTTCGACCAGCACGACACCGAGATCGAACGCATCACGATCGTGTACTCGTCGCGTGTGCAGTTCAACTTCACCACCGCGATCACCGACCCGGTGGACGGTGAGTGACGTGGCCGGCCTGTCCCGCGTGTTCGCCGAACCCAAACCGATCCTGGCCATGCTCCATCTGAAGGGCACAGACCGGGACGACATCGTCGCGCGGGCGCTGCGCGAGGTGGAGATGCTGGTCGACGGCGGGGTCGACGCGCTCGTGATCGAGAACTACTTCGGCAGCGTCGCCGACGCCGAAGCGGTGCTGGCCCGGCTCGCCGCGGACCCGCCGCCGGTTCCCTACGGAGTGAACATGCTCGACGACGGGCCGACCTCGTTCGCCCTGGCCGAGCGCTACGGGGCTCGCTTCGTCCAGATGGATTCGGTGGCCGGTCATCTGCCGCCCGCCGAGGACGTCGCCTTCGCCAAGGCGCTGGCTGACTTGCGCGCCGGCAGCGACACGCTCCTGCTCGGCGGAGTCCGGTTCAAGTACCAGAAGGTCCTGTCCGGCAACCCACTGGACGTCGACCTGCGACTGGCGCAAGGACGCTGCGACGCGGTCGTGGTGACCGGGGACCGCACCGGTGAGCAGACGCCGATCAGCAAGATCGTGCAGTTCCGCAAGGTGCTCGGACCCGACTTCCCGCTGGTGGTCGGGGCCGGAGTGACTGCGCAGAACTGCGCGGAACAACTCGCCCTCAGCGACGCGGCGATCGTGGGCAGCTCACTCAAGGCCGATGGGCGGGCCGAGCAGGAAGTGTCCGCCGCGGCGGTCGAGCAATTCATGGACGTGGTGCGCGCTGTGCGCGCGAATGGGAGTGCCTCATGAGGACCATCCAAGCGATACCCGCTGGCGCGGTGGACTTGTCCGGGATCGGCCGGTTGTTCGACCTGAGCACTGGGACCGACCGGCGGGTGGTTTCCACCACCGGCACGGACTGGTGGGACAACTACACCGCGGAACCCGTGGTGTCCGGCCCGACCCATGTCGGCTTGACGACCGGTCCCCAGGCCCACGAACAGGTGATCCGCATGGAACGTCACCTCCACACGCGCGAAGCCCTGTTGCCACTGACCGAGCCGGTCGTGCTTCCGGTCAGCCGGCCCAACGGCTCGGCTCCCCAGGCCGACCACGTCCAGGCGCTGATCGTGGCGCCCGGACAGTGCCTGATGCTGGAAGTCGGCGTCTGGCACGCGCCGGCGATGGGAATCGACGCAGCCTGCGCATACTTCTGGCTGGCCGGGGTGAACGAGGCGATCGAACCCGACTGGGAGGACATCCGCGGCGGACCGCTGTCCATCCGTGTGCTCGAGCAGGCCGACCATGAGTGACTACAGCGTCTTCATCGGCGACGTCGCGCTCGACGAGTTCTTCACCGCCAGCCAGTGGCCGGCGATGCCGGGCACCAAGATCGACCTGTTCCCCCTGGCCTCGGTCACCGGTGGCATGATCGCCAACGCTGCGGTCGTGTACGCCGCACTCGGGGAGGACGCCCGCTTCCTGTGGGCCATGAACGACGGCCCGCTGACCGGCCGGTTGCTCGACGACCTCGAAGCCCACGGCGTGGACAC
>DAOMFH010000204.1:0-2767 GCA_035429705.1 Actinomycetota bacterium | reverse complement strand
TTCATCCACGCCCTGAACCTCACCACCGACCTGGAGGCCGCGGCGACCTTCGCCAACGCGGCCGCGGCCCGGGCGGTCACCGGCCTCGGTGCCCGTTCGGGGGTCGCATCCCACGACGAGATCGCCGAGTTCGCCGCGCAGCACGGCGCACATATCGCCCAGACCATTCGCATGAACCCATCACCGAGAGGCAAGCACCATGCACACACTCAGTAGGAAGCGGGGGTTCCGGAAAGTGGCGGCCTTGGCCGGAGTCGCCGCCATCGCAACCTTGGCCATGACCGGCTGCGTCAACAACGAGTCGGGCACCACATCGTCGCCGACGGCCACCGCTGCGGTGACCGTGGACGAGGCGGCGGCGGCACTGCTGCCCGCCGAGGTGCGCGACTCGGGCACGCTGGTGATCGGCACCAACCTGACCTACGCACCCGACGAGTTCAAGAAGCCGGACGGCCAGCCCACCGGCTGGGGCATCGAACTGGTGACCGCGATGTCGCAACGGCTCGGGCTCGAACCCGACCTGCGGGACTCGCAGTTCGACAACATCATCCCCGGCATCAAGGGTGGCAAGTACGACGTGGGCTGGGCGTCGTTCACAGACAACCTGGAGCGCCAGAAGTCGGTGGACTTCGTGGACTACTACAACGCCGGCATCCAGTGGGCCAGTCGCACGGACAACCCGGTGGACCCGGACAACGCCTGCGGGCTGACCATCGCGGTGGGCACCGGCACCTACCAGGAGACCGACGAGTTGCCCGCGAAGAGCAAGGCTTGTGAAGAGGCCGGCAAGCCCCCGCTGAAGCTGCTCAAGCTGGACACCCAGGGCGACATCACCAACGCCGTGGTGCTGGGCCGCGCCGACGCGATGTCGGCCGACTCGCCGGTCACGCAGTACGCCGTGAGCCAGACCGACGGCAAGCTCGCGCTGGCCGGAGACATCTTCGACGCCGCGCCGTTCGGCATGGCAGTGGCCAAGGACAGCGAGCTGACCAAGGCGCTGCAGGCCGCGATGCAGTCCATGATCGACGACGGGACCTACATGGCGATCCTCCAGCAATGGGGTGTCGAGGCAGGTGCCGTCGAAACCGCCACCATCAACGGCGGAACGAGCTGACGATGGCCACCGCCCAGACAACTCCAGGAGAGACTCCTGGCCCAAGCGGGAACGGCAATCCCCCGCCGGACTGGATCCGGGCCAAACCGCTGCGCCACCCAGGGCGCACGGTCTGGGCGGTGGTCATCGTCTTGGGGCTGTTCCTGTTCTTCTACGGGGCAGCGACCAACCCGGCGTACGACTGGAGCACGTACCTGAAGTACCTGTTCGACCAGAGGTTCTGGCAGGCCGCCGGGATCACGCTGCTGCTCACAGTGCTGTCCATGGTGCTGGGCGTGGTCCTCGGCGTGTCCCTGGCGGTGATGCGGCTGAGTCCCAACCGGATCCTCAAGTCGGTCAGCTGGGTGTACGTGTGGGTGTTCCGCGGCACCCCGGTGTACGTGCAACTGGTGTTCTGGGGGCTGTTCAGCACGATCTACCCGATCCTGGACTTCGGCATCCCCTTCTTCCACACCTTCTTCTCGGTGCAGACGGCGTCCTTCGCCGAGAACGTCTTCTGGCTCGCGGTGATCGGCCTGGGCCTCAACGAAGCCGCGTACATGGCCGAGATCGTGCGCGGCGGCATCCAGAGCGTCGACGAGGGCCAGAGCGAGGCGGCCACGGCGCTGGGCATGTCCCGCGGCCTGGCCCTGCGCCTGGTGATCCTGCCGCAGGCCATGCGCTCGATCATCCCGCCGACGGGCAACGAGGTCATCTCGATGCTGAAGACCACCTCACTGGTCACCGCGGTGCCGTACACCTACGACCTGTACGCGCGGGCCCGGGACCTGTCCGTGGAGACCTTCAACCCGGTGCCGATGCTGCTCATCGCGTCCTCGTGGTACCTGGTCTTCACATCGATCCTGATGGTCGGGCAGCACTACCTCGAGCGCTACTTCGCCAAGGGCGCCTCCCGGGTGATGTCCGACCGGCAACTCCAGGCGCTGGCCGACGCCGAGCAGCTCCACTCCACGAAGGGCGCCTGATGAACCCGCTGCCCATGGTCGATGCGCAGAACGTGTACAAGAAGTTCGGCGCGCTGGAGGTGCTGCGCGGCATCACCCTGACCGTGCAGCCCGGTGAGGTCACCTGTCTGATCGGGCCGTCGGGCTCGGGCAAGTCGACGTTCCTGCGGTGCATCAACCACCTCGAGCAGATCGACGCCGGCCGGCTGTACGTCGACGGCGACCTGGTCGGATACGTGGAGCGCGACGGGACGCTGCACGAGATCTCCCCGCGCAAGGCCGCCCGCCAGCGCCGCGAGATCGGCATGGTGTTCCAGCGGTTCAACCTGTTCCCGCACGTCACCGCGCTGGGCAACATCACCATGTCGATGATCCACGTCAAGGGCACCCCGAAGCAGGAGGCGCACGACCGGGCGCTGGAACTGCTGGAGATGGTGGGTCTGTCCGCCAAGGCGCACGCCTACCCCGCGCAGATGTCCGGCGGGCAGTTGCAGCGCGTGGCGATCGCCCGGGCACTGGCGATGGACCCCAAGCTCATGCTGTTCGACGAGCCGACCTCCGCGCTCGACCCGGAACTGGTCGGCGAGGTCCTCGAGGTCATGAAGCAGTTGGCCGAACGTGGCATGACCATGGTCGTGGTGACCCACGAGATGGGCTTCGCCCGGGAGGTCGCCGATTCCCTGGTGTTCCTCGACCACGGCGTGGTGGT
>DAOMFH010000203.1:0-4578 GCA_035429705.1 Actinomycetota bacterium | reverse complement strand
ACGAGGAACCAGGTCGGCGGTCGGTAGACCGGGGTCCTTCATCCGCAGAGGCAGGGGAACGACAGCCACCTGCAAACTGGGTTCAACGTGAAAGGCAGTCCGGGGCGCAGATGAGGGCCGTGCGGGTGCGGGCGTCGCGGTGGAGGGCCGCGTGGGGGCGGAACATCGTGTGTCAGTAGTGCGCGCTCGCGAATGCGGCGTTGGGGCGGAAACCCGGCCGCGACTGTTGCGTCGTTGGGGGTTTCCCTTGATCAACATCGCCAACCGCGCAACAGTCGTGAACCGACCGAAAACCGCGCGCCAGTCGCGGGGCGCGCCAAGCCCCGGGGAGCCCAAACCCAACGGAGGCCACGGACCTGCTGCACCCGGACACCCGGCCGCGACTGTTGCGTCGTTGGGGGTTTCCCTTGATCAACATCGCCAACCGCGCAACAGTCGTGAACCGACCGAAAACCGCGCGCCAGTCGCGGGGCGCGCCAAGCCCCGGGGAGCCCAAACCCAACGGAGGCCACGGACCTGTTGCGGCGTTGGGGGTGCGCGCTCGCCCGAAAACCGCGCGCCAGACCTGCGGTGCGACCCAACGAGGCCCCCGCGCGGACCCCAAGTGCGCCAGTGCGCGACCTCTGCATCGTTGCGGGACTGACCACACCAGGACCGCCCCCCAGGATGCGAACATCCCGATGAGGCGGTCCGTGGCACTATCTCCGTCCGGCGGCGAGGCCGGACGGAGGAGTTGTCACTTGTCCCGCAGCTCGCTGAACGCGGTCTCCTTGGCGATCAGCATCGCGCCGAGTGCGCCGATTGCGATCAGCGTCAGGTACCAGGCGGGTGCTGCCGCGGATCCTGTGACGGCGATCAGCCAGGTCGCCACGAAGGGCGCGGTGCCGCCGAGCAGCGCGTTGGCCGAGTTGAAGGCCAGCGCGAACCCGGTGTAGCGCACCGGGGTGGGGAAGATCTCGGCCAGGAACGTCGCCAAGGTGCCGTCGTTGACTGTGAGCAAGATCCCGAAGACGATCTCGACGAGGATGATCAGCCAGACCCAGCCGACGTGCAGCAGTGCGAACAGCGGCACGGTCAGCACCGTGAACAGCACCGAGGCGATCACCAGCATGCGCCGGCGACCGAACATGTCGGAGATGTGGCCCATCACGAAGATCGAGCCGATGTAGATGGTCAGGGCCAGCGTCGAGGCGAAGAAGGACGTGGTCTTGTCCATACCCAGTTCAGCCGACAGGTACGTCGGCATGTAGCTGAGGATCAGGTAGAACGCGACCGCGTTGAGGCTGGCGACTCCGAAGGCGATCGCCAGGGCACGCTTGTGGTTGGCCAGCAGGTCGCGCAGTGGGGTGGCACGCTTCGTGCTTCCAGCCGAGGCTTCCGCCATCGCCCGGTAGTGCGGGGAGTCCTCGAGGTGCACCCGGATGTAGCGCCCGATCAGCCCCAACGGGCCGGCCAGCAGGAACGGGATACGCCAACCCCAGGAGTACAGGGTGTCGTCGCTCATGGTCTGGAACAGCAGTGTCACCAGCAGGGATCCGGCCAGCAGTCCGGTGGCCGTACTGGCGGGCACAAGCGAGGTGTACAGACCGCGCTTGCCGCGGGGTGCGTATTCGGACAGGAAGGCCGCGGCCCCGGCGTACTCGCCGGACGCGGAGAAGCCCTGCACCATGCGCAGAAGCAACAGTCCGATCGGGGCCCAGATACCGATGGCGGCCCAGGCGGGCAGCAGGCCGATGCAGAAGGAGGCCGCGGACATGATCAGGATTGACCAGGACAGCGCCCAACGGCGGCCGAACCGGTCACCCAGGCTGCCCCAGATGATCCCGCCGATAGGACGCAGGATGAAGGACAGAGCGAAGACGGTGAAGGTGGATAGTAGAGCGGCAGTGCGGTCGGCCTCGGGGAAGAAAACGACGGCGATGGTGGTGGCCAGATAGCCGTAGGACGCGTAGTCGAACCACTCGACGAAGTTTCCGATGAAGCTGGCGGTGGCCGCGCGTCGCAAAGTCGACCTGTCCTCCTGCGTTGGGGTTGTGGTCGTCGCTTGGCCCATCTCGCCCGCCTCCTTTCTCAACGGTGTCATTGGCTGGGGAACATGGCCATGCCGGTGGCGCCACCCGAGCGGGGGCGCCACCGGCACAGTGCTAGCTGCTGGCGGCTACCGGCGGGCGAGATTCCTCGCCGGCCTCTTCGTCGCCGTCTTTCTTCCCCCGGATCATGAAGACGATCGGGCCTACCCCGCCGACCACGATCAGGATGCCACCGAGCATCGCCAGTGGAGTCATCGTCTCGCCGAAGACGAAGTAGCCGATGAACAGGGCCACGACGGTCTCCCAGTAGGCGACCACCGACAGTTCCACTGCCCGCAGGTGCTTGCCGGCCACCACGAGGAAGCCGATCGCGAAGAATCCACAGACCAGGAACAGGGCCGCTGCCCACATCCAGTTGGTCCTCGTCATGACGCTCGGGGTGGAGTCGTCGAGGAAGTTGTAGCGCAGGACCATGATGATCAGCGCACCAACCGCACCGAAGACGAAGTTCCAGAACCCGCGCACGCCGGACTCCATGTCACCGCGGTAACGGTAGAAGAACAGCGCCAGGCCGTAGAACACACCCGAACCCAGGGCGAACAGGTCACCGACTGCCTTCAACGGGAATTCCGGGTCCGTGCCCAGCTGCAGGCCGACCGAGAATCCGGTCTCCGGCGTGTAGGTGATCAGGCCGATGGTAAGCAGCATGCCGCCGAAAACCATCGCAAGGAACAACCCGTTACGCAGTGAGATCTTCTCTTTGAGGAAGATCCACGCCAGGATCGCAGAGAACAGCGGTCCGGTGTAGATCAGGAACACCGCGTTGGCGATCGTGGTCATCAGTGTCGCGGACACGTACAGCGCCAACGACATACCGATGGACAGCCCGCCGGCGATGACGCTGAACGACAAACGCGTCGTGCGAAGTGCTGTCCACCTACGAGTAAGGAAGATGATCAGCAAGAAGCCCAGCGCGCCGGTGAGCATACGCCCGGCTGCCAGGAAGTCGCCCAGGACGTACTTGACGGTCTCACCGTCGACGACGTGGGTGGGGACCGCACCGCGGGACAGGAAGCCGACCAGGCCCATGCCCGTTGCGGAGGCGATCATCGCGCCGAAGCCCAGGCGCTTGTTCATGGGGTGTTCCGTCTCAGCGGTCACCGCGGTTGTGGTGGTCACAGTAGTCTCCAGGAGATTGGAAGCCGGCGCGGTGGGGCGGGGTCGCCACCCCACCGCGGTTCAGCCTCAGACCAGCGTCGGGTCAGCGATCTGGTTCGGGAAGTAGTCCTGGCACGTGCCCTCGCGGTACACGTCAGCGGTGGCGCAGTGCAGGCCGCCGCCGAACGCGTAGGCGTCACGGAAGGGAACCGTGATGACGTTCATCCCGAGCTTGTCCATCTGCTCGGCCTGGTAGACCTCGGACTCCTCGACGATCACCGTCTTGTGGTCCAGCACCAGGCAGTTCATGGACAGCCACACCGACGAGTAGCACAGCGGCGGCGGGGTGTCGTGGGCCGGCTGCGCGGCGTCGACGATCTCCCAGTCGTTGCTCTCGAAGATCTTGCGCTGCTCCTCGGGCAGGCGGCGGTTCGGGTTGTTGATGATCAGGCCCGGCCGCAGCGGCACGAAGGTCGCGTCGATGTGGATCGGGTACGGGTCACCGGGGAAGTTCACGGCGTGCACCCGCATGTCCGGGTAGTACCGCTTGAACCATTCCATCGCCTTGCGGTTGGTGGTCAGACCGTGCTGGATGAACAGGTCCTTGCCCACCCGCATCACGTCGGCCGCGTCCCACATCGGCTCGACCTCGGTGGTCACGAAGTCGAGGTTGGCGGTGCGCTCGAGACGCTCCTCCAGGGAGATCCTCTCGTCGTAGTAGTTGTGCTTGTAGGACTTGTCGGTCAGCCGCGGCCGGGGGGCCTGGGTCCACTTGAAGTCGGGGTCCTGCTCGAAGTACTCGTTCATCAGGTCCCAGTAGGCCAGGTACTCGAAGTAGCGGCACCGGAACGCGTTGGCCGAGGCCATGATCTCGCTGCCGATGGTCAGCAGGATGTCGCGCGGCGGCATGGCCGTCATCATCGAGTCGGTCCGGAAGTCGGGGGTTCCGATGGCCTGGTTCCACTGCAGCGGAGTCGGCCGGTCGACCTTGACACCGTGCTCTTCGAGGACCTTGACGTAGTTGTCGAGCTGGGCGTTGGCCTTCTCGACGGTCTCCAGCGGCCGGGGTCCCCACATGCCGCGCATCTCGGAGTCGACCGGGACCTTCTCAGAGGTGGCCGGCTCCTCGGGCGGGATGACGCTGTTGTCGGCACGGCCGACGATGGCGTGCTTCAGGGGATCGAAGTCGTTCCACGAGTTCACGATCTTCGCCATTTGTGACTCACTCCTTTTCTGCGGGGCGGTCGGCCCCGTGATTGACGGTGGGGCGGGTAGCCCCGATTGGTGGGGTGGGGCGGGTCGCCCCGAGGGGGGTGGTGAGTCGAGGGAGCCGGGGCGGCTTCCGCATTCCCGTCCGGCCCGTTGATCCGGGGGCGGGGTGGGCGGTCAT
>DAOMFH010000202.1:0-4579 GCA_035429705.1 Actinomycetota bacterium | reverse complement strand
GTCGCGATTGCTCACGGATGTCGCGATTGCTCACGGACGCACCGGCTCAAGTCACGTGCCACCTCCGGCCCGGCGCCAGCGAGCTGTACCCATTGGCGAACTGGACCGTTGCCCCGCAGAAGCAGCAACCGTGCACCATGCGCGGCGATGGCGAACCCCCGGCCGGGGATCACGGCCGGGTCGCGCAGGGGTGCGGTTGGTCGCGCGGGCTCGCGGCTGCCGCGTTCACCCCCGGCCGGCAGGATCCGACGATCGGACCGCTCGCCCCGGCGGTGCTTACCTGCGGCCGTATCCGCCCAGCGGGGCCGTCTTGGCCCGCCAGTAGTTGCCGTACACGAACACGCGGTCGCGGACGTGCAGTCGCTTCCACAGCCAGTCCTGGTCCTTCGGCCAGGTCCGCACGCAACCGTGCGACTTCGGAGAGGTGTAGATCGGCTGTCGCACGCCGTGGAAGGCGATACCGCGGTCGAAGTAGATCGGCCGGTACATGCCGGGACGGCCGTCGGGCTCGGGGAACAGGGTGCTGGCCTGCCAGGCGTTCACCTTGTAGTACACGCGCTTGAATCCGGTGCGGGTCTGGTGGTACCCGTTGTCCTTGCCCGTGCTGACGGGCAGCACCCGCACGATGTACCCGGCGTTGTTGGTGATGTAGGCGGTCTGGCAGGTCAGGCTGACCAGGGCCTTCACCCCGAACAACTTGCGCGGCAGCAGCGGCAGCTCGGTGGCCTGGGCGATCTGAGCCATGAGTTCCGGACCGGCGGGCCGCCGGGTCGCCGGCAGGCCGTTGAGGTCGCGGTAGGCGCAGATCGCCCGGCGGGTGTTGCGGTTCACGACGCCGTCCGCCGCGCCGGTGGGCAGGCCCAGCGCTCGCAGGGAGACCTCCATGGCCTGCTGCGGGGTCACCGTCGGGGTCGTCGCGGTCGGGGTGGGGGTCGGTTGGGTGCTCGATTCGCTCGGGCTGGGTTCTGGGGTCCCGGTGGGGTCCGTGGGGCTGGGGCTGGCACTGGGGGAGATCGAATCCGTCGGCCCGGGCGAGGCGGAATCATTCGGACCGGCGGTTGCGGCCGTCGTGCCGGTCAGGGCGATCATGACCGGCGCCACCAGCGCGGCAGCCGTGACCCAGGTGGCGGCGGGAAGCATCCGCCCAGGATACCCCGAACCGGCAAGGGTCACCGGTCCGGCCGCTTCCGCGACCGCCGCCCGCAAGGCTACGGGCACAAGGGCGGCCGCCGGACCCCGCGCTGCCGGCCATCGGGCAATGTCCGGGTTGCCGGGTTTGCACAGTCGAACCGGACCCATGTGGTTACGCTGGCGGCATGACCATCGCGCCGGAGAAGCCGGCGGCCCAAGTGGCCGGAATTGATGTCAAAAGCCTGGTCGCACAGGTAGTAGCCTCCCCCCGGGCGGAGACCCTGACCTCCGTGTCCCCGTTCACGCTGGAGACGCTGGCGGAGGTCCCGATCAGCAGCAACGAGGACGTCGTGATGGCGTTCGAGACCGCCCGCCGCGCCCAGCAGCGCTGGGCCCAGTGGACCCCCAAAGAGCGCGCGCGGGTGATCCTGCGGTTCCACGACCTCGTGCTCGAGCACCGCAGCACGACGATCGACCTCATCCAGCTCGAGAACGGCAAGGCCCGCTCGCACGCCTCCGAGGAGTTCCTGGACGTCCTGCTCACCGCCCGGCACTACGGGCGGGTGGCGCCCAAGAAGCTGGCCTCGGTCAAGCACCGCGGCCTGCTGCCCGGACTCACCTCGGTGACCGAGAACCACCATCCGAAGGGGGTCGTCGCGGTCATCGCGCCCTGGAACTACCCGCTGACCCTGGCGGTGTCCGACGCGATCCCGGCGCTGCTGGCCGGCAATGGCATCGTGCTCAAACCCGACTCGCAGACCCCGCTGAATGCGCTGTGGGCGGTCCGGCTGCTGCGCGAGGCGGGCATTCCCGAGGGCCTCGTCCAGGTGGTCGTGGGCCCGGGCGCGCGGATCGGGTCGGTCATGGTCGACAACGCCGACTACGTGATGTTCACCGGCTCCACCGCGGTGGGCCGGCAACTGGCCGAGCACTGCGGCAGGCGGCTGATCGACTGCTCGATGGAACTCGGCGGGAAGAACGCCATGCTGGTGCTGGCCGACGCCGACCTCGACCGGGCCAGCGAGATCGCGGTGCGCGCGTGCTTCAGCAACGCCGGCCAGTTGTGCATCTCGATGGAGCGGATGTACATCCACGAGTCGATCTACGACGCTTTCCTGGAGAAGTTCGTCGCCCGGGTCAATGACATGCGGCTGCAGGCCGGGGTCGGCTGGGGGGCGGACATGGGCTCCTTGATCAGCCAGAAGCAGTTGGACACGGTGGTCCAGCACGTGGACGACGCGCTGGCCAAGGGCGCGACCGCGCTGACCGGTGGCAAGGCCCGTCCGGACATCGGCCCGCTGTTCTTCGAGCCGACCGTGCTCGAAGGCGTGACCCGGGAGATGCGCGCCTGCATCGATGAGACGTTCGGCCCGGTGGTCAGCGTCTACAAGGTGCAGAACGACGAGGAGGCGATCGAGCGGGCCAACGACACCGAGTACGGCCTGAACGCCGCCGTGCTCACCCGCAACACCAAGCACGGCCGACGGGTCGCCGCCCGGCTGAAGTCCGGCACGGTGAACATCAACGAGGGCTACGCGCCGGCCTGGGGAACCACGGCGGCGCCGATGGGCGGCATGGGGGCCTCCGGGATCGGCCGGCGCCACGGCACCGCCGGCCTGCTGAAGTACACCGAGTCCCAGACGGTCGCGGTGCAGAAACTGGTCCGGATCGCGCCGCAGTTCGGCATGGACGACGAGCAGTGGGGCCATTTCATGGCGTGGTCACTTGCCGCGATGAAGAAGATGGGGATGTCCTGATGGATCAGTTCGACTACGACGTTGCGATCATCGGTTCGGGCTTCGGCGGCTCGGTGGCCGCCCTGCGGCTGACCGAGAAGGGCTACAAGGTCCTGGTGATCGAGGCCGGCCGCCGGTTCGAGGACGAGGACTTCCCGGAAACCTCCTGGCGCACCAAGCGGTTCCTGTGGGCGCCCGCGCTGGGCTGCTACGGCATCCAGCGCATCCACCTGCTGCCCGACGCGGTCATCCTGGCCGGCGCGGGTGTGGGTGGCGGCTCACTGGTCTACGCGAACACGCTGTACGTGCCGCCGGAGCCCTTCTTCAAGGACAAGCAGTGGGCGCACATCACCGACTGGCAGGCTGAACTCGGGCCCTACTACGACCAGGCCCAGCGCATGCTCGGGGTCGTGGAGAACCCGACCATGACCCCCGCGGACATCGAGTTGAAGGCGGTGGCCGAGGAAATGGGGGTGGGTGACACCTTCCAGATGACCCCCGTCGGCGTGTACTTCGGCGACGGCCCCGGCGTGACCCGGCCGGACCCCTACTTCGGGGGCCGCGGACCCGACCGGACCGGCTGCACCGAGTGCGGCGAGTGCATGACCGGCTGCCGCCACAACGCCAAGAACACGCTGGTGAAGAACTACCTGGGCCTGGCCGAGAGCGCCGGGGCCGAGGTGCTGCCGATGACCACCGTGACCGGCCTCGAGCAGTTCGGCGAGGGCTACGCGGTCGACGTCAAGCGCACCGACTCGCGGCGCAAGGGCCGGCGGCGCATCTACGCCAAGCAGGTCATCATGGCCGCGGGTGCCTACAACACCCAGCGACTGCTGCACGCCATGAAGGACACCGGCCGGTTGCCGAACCTGCCGCCGGCGTTGGGCCGGCTGTCCCGGTCGAACTCGGAGTCGCTGCTCGGGGCCATCACCCGGGACCGCAGCCGCGACTACACCCAGGGTGTGGCGATCACCTCCAGTTTCTTCCCGGAGCCGCACACCCACATCGAGCCGGTGCGCTACGGCAAGGGTTCGAACGTGATGGGCGCCCTGCAGACGGTGCTCACCGACGAGGTGGACGGGGAGCCCCGCTGGAAGACCTGGGTCAAGGCCCTGGTCGCGCACCGCTCCGAAGCGCTGCAATTCATCGACCTGCGCGGCTGGTCGGAGCGCACGATCATCCTGCTGGTCATGCAGTCGGTGGACAACTCGCTGACCGTCAGCGGCAAGCGCGGCCGGTTCGGCCGCCTCGGCCTGACCTCCAAGCAGGGTGACGGGGAGCCGAACCCGACGTGGATCCCGGCCGGCAACGAGGCGGCACGACTGCTCAGCAAGCGCATCGACGGGCTGCCGGGCGGCAACCTCGGCGACCTGATCAGTGCGCCGATGACCGCGCACTTCGTGGGCGGCTGCGTGATCGGCGACTCGCCGAGTACCGGCGTGATCGATGCCTACCACCGCGTGTACGGCCACCCCGGCCTGCACATCACCGACGGTTCGACCATCTCGGCGAACCTGGGGGTGAACCCGTCGCTGACGATCACCGCACAGGCCGAGCGGGCCATGGCGATGTGGCCGAACAAGGGTGAGACGGACGCCCGGCCGGACCTCGGTCAGGCCTACGAGCGGCTGGCCCCGGTCGCCCCGAAGCAGCCGGTCGTGCCGGACGCCGCGCCCGGAGCGCTGCGGTTGCCGATCGTCGGGGTGAGCTAG
>DAOMFH010000201.1:0-4584 GCA_035429705.1 Actinomycetota bacterium | reverse complement strand
TCTCCTCCGCGGCAGTTGCCGTCCTGACCCTGGCAGCCTGCTCGTCCGGAGGCGGTGAGGTTCCCGCCACCTCGCCGCCGGCTGCCGAACAGGCGCTGCCCGCCGATGTCACCAGCGTGCTGGAGAAGCAGTTGACCAAGTCCATGGAGCGCAACAAGGTGCCCGGCGCCGCGGTCGAGGTCTGCGTTCCCGGCTACCAGGACTGGGCGACTGCGCAGGGGGTCGCGGACATCGACGCCAGCACGCCGATGACCACCGACATGTACTGGCCGCTGCGCAGCATCACCAAGTCCTACACGGTCACCTTGCTGCTGCAGCTGGTCGACGAGGGCAAGGTCAGCCTCGACGACACCATCGACCAGTGGGTCCAGGGGGTTCCGAACGGCGACCAGGTGACGCTGCGGCAACTGGCGGACATGAGCAGTGGGGTGCCGGAGTACACGACGAAGGCGTGGATCAAGGACTACGTGGCCGATCCGCAGCGGGTGTTCACCACCCAGGAACTCATCGACTACGCGATCGCCGAACCCGCGCAGTTCCCGCCGGGCGAACGCAAGGTCTACACGAACACCAACACCGTGCTGCTCGGCGAGGTCGTGGCGCAGGAGTACGGGCAGCCCTTCGACCAGGTGATCACCGAGCAGATCATCGAGCCGCTCGGGCTGACGCAGACGCGGTACGAGAACGCCGCCGACGACTGGCCGGGCCCGCACCCGACCGGCTACCAGTGGGACGAGTCCCAGTTGCAGGCGCAGCCGAACAACTTCACGACGCTCAACGCCGCCGGGGCGATGACCTCCACCCTGGCGGACATGTGCAAGTGGGGCGACGCGCTGGGGGAAGGGGTGCTGCTCAAGCCGCAGACCCAGCAGGCGCGGGTGGCCGGCCAGCCGTTGGAGAAGGGGCCCGAGTACGACGTGTACGGGCAGGGGATCGGCACGCTCGAGGGCTGGGTCGGGCACACCGGCGAGGGCTTCGGCCACACGGTGCTGGTCATGCACAACCCGGAGTCCGGCGCGACCGTGGCTATCGGGATGAACGTCTCCAGTCTGGGCAAGCATGTCCCCACGCGGTACTTCCGCAAGATCGCGCCGGTACTGGACAGCGTGCCGCCGGCGCCCTGATCGGTCTGGTCAGGCCGCGGCGGCCTGCGTGACCGTCAGCACCGACATGGCCAGCACCAGCGTGGCGAAGCCGAGACTGAGGTTGCGCTCCGACCAGCGGTTGGACCAGCGGGCGGCCAGGGCGCTGCTGAGCAGGACGAACACCGCGACGACCGCGGTGGCGGTGAGGTCCAGCGCCTCCCCGGCACGCGGGATCAGGGCCATGGCCGAGTTCAACGTGATGACCAGCAGCGCTGTGGCGGTCGCCAGGGACATGCGCATGCCCACCACCAGCGCCAGGGCCGGGACCACCAGGAAGCCGCCGCCGACGCCGAAGAACCCGGTGAACAGCCCGACGGTCGCGGCGGTCGGCACGATCAGCCACCAGGAGCGGGGGGTCCGGTCGGGGTCGTCGCCGGTGTGGTCGGTGCGCAGTGCCTTGCGCAGCATGAGCGAGCCGGCTACGACCAGCACGACGGCGAACCCCCACAGTTGGATGTGGTCGTCGGTGCGCAGCGCCAGTTTCGATCCGGCGATCGCGCCGAGCGCGCCGAGTGCGCTGAACACGACTCCTTGTCGCCAGGCCACCCGCTTGGCGCGGGCGTGGGGGATGAGCCCGCCGATCGCGCCGATGCCGACGACGACCAGCGACGTGGTGCCGGCCTCGTCGGTCGGGGTTCCGGCCGCTACCAGCAGCGGGATCGCGAGAATGCCCCCGCCGCCGCCGAACAGGCCCAGCGAGACTCCCAGCACGACCCCGATGAGGGCGTACTCAACTAGTTCCACGACGGTCTAGGCGATCCTGCCCGGACGTCCCCGACGGTCCAGCACCTGCCCGCCGGCGGCCTCCCACGCCCGCATCCCGCCGGACAGGCTGAACGCCTCGTAGCCCTGCTTGCGCAGTTGTGAGGTGACCGCGCGGGAACGGTTGCCGGAGCGGCAGATCACGACGATCTGCTTGTCCTTCTTCAACCGGTTCATCCGAGAGGTGACCTGGCTGCGGGGGATGTGCAGCGCCTGCGGGGCGTGCCCGGCATTCCACTCCCCGGTTTCCCGCACGTCGAGCATCTGGGCGCCGGCCCGTATCCACTCGCGGGCATCGGCCCCCGACACGGACGGCACTTTGAATCGGTCGAAGAGTCCCATGCTCGCCCTCAGTCGGTGTACGCGTCGCCGAGCATCGTAGCGTGCTCGTCGCGCACGATCGGCAGCCCGGCTTTGGCCGCGTTCTCGAAGTCGTCGTCCACGGCCACCGCCGGGATGCCCGCCCGGGCCATCAGCGACGCGGCCACGGTTGCCCGGAAGCCGCTGCCGCAGGAGACCCATATTGTCGGGTCGGCGCCGGCGTGCCTGGCGGCTTCCGACCAGGCCTTCACCTGACCCAGGTTGTCCGGCAGGTCGTGCAGGGGCAGATGCCGGGCGCCGGCCACGTGGCCGTCCTGCCACTCGGTGCGGCGTCGCGCATCCAGCAGGATCAGGTCCGGCTGGGCGTCGAGATCCTTGGCCAGTTCCTGGAAGTCGATCCGGCGCACCGAGCCGAGGTCGTCGGAGGCGACGGCCCAGGTGTTCGGCTGGCCGACGTTCTGGGCGGCCGGGCGGTCGATGCCGATCCGGACCAAGGAGCGCTGGAACTCGCTGATCTGCTCCTGGCTGGCGCCCAGCAGGGTGATCGGGGTGCCCCACGGGATCAGCCAGCCGAGGTAGGTGATCGCGTTGCCCTCGGCGTCGAAACTCAGCGAGCCCTTCAGGTGCTCGGCGGCCCACAGCCGGCGTTGGCGCAGGTCGACGACCCACTCGCCGGCTTCGATGCGCCGGCGCAGCTCGGCCGGGTCGGCGGTCTCGGCCGGCGACAGGTCGATCTCCCGGGCGCCCTGCTCGTTGGCCGGGCCCATGTGCTTGTAGTAGGCCGGGAAGGCGTCCAGGCCGGCGAGCAGTTCGTTGACGAACTCGTGCTCGTCGAGCAGCGCCGCGGGGTTGGCTGCGGCTTGCTGGCCGATCGTGGACTCCAGTCCGACAGTGGCGGTGGCACTGCAGAACGAGCCGAAGCCGTGGGTGGGCAGCACGGCGGCGGAGTCGGAGACGCCGTCCAGCAGTTTGCGCACGGAGTGCCACTGGGCGTGGGCAAGTCCCTCGGTCGCGTCGGGGCCGATCAGGTCGGGACGGCCGACGCTGCCGAACAGCAGGGAGCCGCCGGTGAACACCGCGACGTCCGTGCCGTCGATGGCCAGTGCGTAGGAGACGTGGTGCGGGGTGTGGCCGGGGGTGTGCAGAACGCGCCAGTGCATCTGCCCGGACTCGAACGTGTCGCCGTCGCGCACCTGGGTGGCCTCGAACTTGTAGTCGTGGCCGACGGGTACCACGTACTGCGCGCCGGCCTGCTCGGCGAGGACCAGCCCGCCGGACACGTAGTCGTTGTGCATGTGGGTCTCGACGACGTGGGTCATGGTCCAGTCCCTGTCGGCCAAGGCGTGGTGCACGCGGTCGAGGTCGCGCTGCGGATCGACGACCACCGCAGTTGCGCCGTACCCGACGACGTACGAGCGGTCGCCGAGATCGGGGGTGTCGATGATGATGATCTCCGGTGCGGGCATGGTCAGCGGGTCCTCTCGGTGGCGAAGGTGTCGATGGGGTAGCCCTGGCGCTGCCAGGCCTCGGTGCCGCCGGCGACGTTGACGGCGTCGATCCCCTGCCGGGCCAGCCACATCACCACCTGCCCCGAGCGGTTGCCGGTGCGGCAGACGATGTACGGCGGTTTGGGTCCGGCGAACTCGTCGCGGCGCAACGGAACCAGGGACATGGGAATCCAGACGGCGCCGGGCAGGTGCCCGTTGTCGTACTCCCACTTCTCACGCACGTCGATGAGCCGGGCCCCGTCGGCGTCCATGAGGGCCTTGAGGTCGGTCACGGCGATCTGTTCGATCACAGGTGGGCGGTCCTTCCGGGAAGTGTGGGGGTGCTCAGCGGCAGGTGCAGCGCTGGTCGAGCGGGAACCGGCCCAGCACCTGGGTTGCGTGGTTGCCGCAACCGGCGTAGGTCACCTTGCGGCAGGACGGGCACATCACGGGACTGCACACGGACGATCTCCAAGTTTGTTTGGGGGAGTGAGCCTGACTGCTGCAAATATACCCCAGGGGGTATGCTGAGGGCAACCACCCCAGAGAGGAACCGCGATGACCTACGGCCAGCATGTCCAGGACGAACTGCGCCCCCAGACCCGGGAACTGCGCAAGATGATCCCCGAGGTCTACAAGGGTTTCGCGGCGCTGCACGGCGCGGCGTTCTCCGCGGGAGTCCTGGACGTCAAGACCAAAGAGCTGATCGCGCTGGCCATCGCCGTGCACACCCAGTGCGACGGCTGCATCTCATCGCACGCCCGGGCGGCGGCCAAGAATGGCGCTTCCCTGGAGGAGGCCGCCGAGGCGATCGGCGTGACCCTGCTGATGGGCGGCGGGCCGGCCTCCATCTACGCCCCGCGCGCGTA
>DAOMFH010000200.1:0-4595 GCA_035429705.1 Actinomycetota bacterium | reverse complement strand
TCACCGGCACGCTGACCGGCTGGAGCCGGGAGGCGCTGACCGAGCGGCTGCAGGGGCTCGGTGCCAGGGTGACCGGCTCGGTGTCGAAGAAGACCGATTACCTGATCGCCGGTGAGAACGCGGGGTCCAAGTATGCCAAGGCCGAGTCGCTCGGGGTGCCGATCCTCACCGAGGACCGCCTGGTCGAGATCGGGGTCGATCCGGCCTGAATGCCGGCGACCGGCTACCCGCGTTCCTCGGCGATCGAGTTGCCGCCGTCCACGACCAGGCACTGTCCGGTGGTGTACGACGCGCCCGGGGTGCACAGCCAGACGATGGCGGCCGCGACCTCCTCGGGTGAGGCGCTGCGGCCCATCGGGGTGCGCAGTCCCTGGAGCCGCTCGTGGTCGGTCTGGCTGCCGGTCGCGATCCAGCCCGGTGCCACCGCGTTCACAGTCACCCCGCCCCCGGCGACGTCGACCGCCAGGGCGCGGGTGAGCCCCACCAGGCCGGCTTTCGCCGCCGCGTAGGCCGGGTCGTCGCGCATCGCCATCACCGGCCCGGTGACACTGGCCACGTTCACCACCCGGCCCCAGCCCCGTGCTGCCATGCCCGGCACCACATGCCGGCTGACGAGGAATGCGGTGTCCAGGTTGCGGCGCAGACCAGCCCGCCAGGTCGCAAGGCTGAGTGCGGACAAGCGGCCTGCCTCGAAGTCCGTGCCGACACTGATCATGCCGGCGTTGTTGACCAGCACATCCACCTCGCCGGGCAGTGCCGCCACCTGCTGCTCGTCGGTGAGGTCGGCGACGAGGCCGTCGGCGGCCAAGCCCTCGGCGCGCAGTTCCCCGACCCGCTGCTCGATCCGCTCGGTGGTCGAACACACCACGACGTGCGCTCCCAAGTGTCCCAACAGTCTGGCCGTGGCGAAGCCGATCCCAGTGGGGCTGCCCGCCCCGGTGACCAGCGCGGTGCGGCCGGTGAGTCCGAAGGCGGGGTGCATGGGTCGAGGCTAGCCAAAATGCGCTTCGTGTCTACTGGGGCGTTGACCGTCGAAGCCTGAGCCAGCGGCTACCTCGCCGCATTGCCCGCAAACCCACGGCGCCGCGATGTCCGTGCCATTCGTAGACTTGCCGCATGCCCGCAATCTCCCGCGACGATGTCGCGCACCTGGCGCGCCTGGCCCGGCTGGAACTGACAGAAGACGAGCTCGCCCACCACGCGCAGCAACTCGACGTGATCCTCGGTGCCGTGCAGCGGGTTGCTGAGGTCGCCGCCGACGACGTGGAGCCGATGTCCCACCCGGTTGCCATCACCAACGTCTTCCGGGCTGACGTGCGCGTGCCCGGCCTCACGGCGCAGGAGGCGCTGGCCGGGGCGCCTGCGGTCGAGGACGAGCGCTTCCGCGTGCCGCGCATCCTGGACGAGGAGTGAGATGAGCATCACTTCCACCACGGCCGTCGAACTGGCTGCCGGAATCGCATCCGGGCAGTACTCCGCCCGCGAGGTGACCACTGCTTTCCTGGACCGGATCGAGCAGACCGACGATCGGCTCAACGCCTTCCTGGCGGTCGACCGGGCGGGGGCGCTGGCGGCGGCCGATGAGGTGG
Organism: Actinomycetota bacterium; assembly: GCA_035429705.1. GTDB lineage: Bacteria > Actinomycetota > Actinomycetes > S36-B12 > UBA10799 > JADKAV01. The sequence continues at coordinate 3,006 of DAOMFH010000200.1, read as the reverse complement.
ACCGGGCCCGGGCGGCCGGCGAAGCGCTCGGGCCGCTGGCCGGAGTCCCGGTCGGAGTCAAGGACGTGATCACCACGGCCGGACTGGCCACCACCTGCGGGTCGCGGATGCTGGAGGGCTGGATCCCGCCGTACGACGCGACCGTCACCGCGAACCTGCGGCGGGCCGGCGCGATCATCATCGGCAAGACGAACATGGACGAGTTCGCGATGGGTTCGTCGACTGAGAACAGCGCCTTCGGGCCATCGCGCAACCCTTGGAACACCGACCTCATTCCGGGTGGTTCCAGCGGTGGGTCGGCCGTTGCGGTCGCGGCGCGGCAGGTGCCGCTGTCCATCGGCACCGACACCGGCGGGTCGATCCGCCAGCCCGCCGCCATGACCGGGGTCGTGGGCGTGAAGCCCACGTACGGAGCGGTGTCGCGCTACGGGCTGGTGGCCATGGCATCCTCACTGGACCAGGCGGGTCCGTTCGCGACGACGGTCGCCGACGCGGCCCTGCTGCACTCGGTGATCGCCGGGCACGACCCAAGGGACTCCACCTCGCTCGAGGCCCCGGTGCCACCGGTCGTGGCGGCGGCTACGGCCGGCGATGTCACCGGCATGCGTATCGGCGTGGTCAAGGAACTGACTGGCGAAGGATTCCAGCCGGAGGTGCGCGAGCACTTCCGGCGCAGCCTGGACCTCCTTTCCGACGCCGGGGCGCAGATCGTGGAGGTCTCCTGCCCGCACTTCGAATATGCGCTGGCGGCCTACTACCTGATCATGCCCAGCGAGTGCTCCTCCAACCTCGCCAAGTTCGACGCGGTCCGGTACGGGCTGCGCGTCGGTGACGACGGGCAGAACTCCGTGGAGCAGGTCATGGCGCTCAGCCGGGAGGCCGGGTTCGGCCCCGAAGTGAAGCGGCGGATCATGCTCGGCACGTACGCGCTGTCCAGCGGGTATTACGACGCGTACTACGGGCAGGCGCAGAAGGTGCGCACCCTGATCGCGCGTGACTTCGCGCAGGCGTTCGAGGTGGCCGACGTGCTGGCCACCCCCACCGCGCCGACGACCGCGTTCCCCATCGGGGAGAAGGTGGACGACCCGCTGAGCATGTACTTGCAGGACATCGCCACCATCCCGGCGAACCTGGCCGGGGTGCCCGGGATGAGCCTGCCGGTCGGGCTCGACGGCGAGGGTCTGCCGGTGGGCCTGCAGTTCATGGCCCCGGCGATGGCCGACCACCGTATGTACAAGGCAGGCGCCGCCCTGGAGGCGGCCGTGGGCTGGGAGGCACGACCGTGAATTTCGAGCAGGCGATCGCCCGGTTCGACCCGGTCCTGGGCCTCGAGGTGCACGTGGAGCTCAACACGGTCACCAAGATGTTCTGCGGCTGCCCGACCACGTTCGGCGGGGAACCGAACTCGCAGGTCTGCCCTGTCTGCCTGGGGCTGCCCGGCTCACTGCCGGTCGTCAACGGCACGGCGGTGGAGTCGGCGGCGCGCATCGGGCTGGCGCTGAACTGCAGCATCGCGCCGCGGTCGGTGTTCGCGCGCAAGAACTACTTCTACCCGGACATGCCGAAGAACTACCAGATCTCCCAGTACGACGAGCCCATCGCGGTCGACGGCTACCTGGACGTGGAAGTGGACGGACAGACCTACCGCATCGGCATCGAACGCGCCCACATGGAGGAGGACACCGGAAAGTCGCTGCACATGGGCGGGGACACCGGCCGGATCCACGGCGCGGACTACTCGCTGGTGGACTACAACCGGGCCGGTATCCCGCTGATCGAGATCGTCACCAAGCCGATCACGGGCACCGGGGCGAAGGCTCCGGAGGTCGCCCGGGCCTATGTGACGGCCCTGCGCGACGTGCTACGTGCGCTGCACGTGTCGGACGTGCGCATGGAGCAGGGCTCGCTGCGCTGCGACGCGAACGTCTCGCTGCGGCCGAGTGCGGATGCGCCCTTCGGAACCCGCTCCGAGACGAAGAACGTGAACTCGCTTCGGTCGGTGGAACGCGCGGTCCGCTACGAGATAGAGCGGCAGGCGCAGGTGCTGACCGGGGGCGGCACCGTCGTGCAGGAGACGAGGCACTGGCACGAGGACACCGGCCAGACCACGTCCGGACGGACGAAGGAGGAGGCCGAGGACTACCGCTACTTCCCGGAACCCGACCTGGCCCCGGTGGCCGCGAGCGCCGAATGGGTCGAGCAGTTGCGGGCCACCCTGCCGGAGCCTCCCGCCCAGCGCCGCGCACGCCTGCAGCAGGACTGGGGATTCACCGACCTGGAGATGCGCGACGTCGTCAACGCCGAGGCGCTCGACCTCATCGAGGAGACGGTGTCCGCCGGTGCGAGTCCGGCCGGTGCCAAGAAGTGGTGGCTGGGCGAGTTGTCGCGGCGCAGTAACGACACCGGGGTCGCGCTGGTCGATCTGGGTGTCGACGCCGCCGGGGTCGCCCGGATCGAGGAACTGATCGCCGACGGTGGGCTCAACGACACACTGGCTCGCCAGGTCATCGACGGGATCCTGGCCGGGGAGGGCTCGGCAGACGAGGTGGTGGCGCGGCGCGGGCTGGTGCTGGTCTCCGACGAGGGTGCGCTCACGGCGGCGGTCGACGATGCCATCGCGGCCAACCCCGATGTGGCCGAGAAGGTGCGCGGTGGCAAGGTCGCCGCGGTCGGCGCGCTGGTGGGTGCGGTCATGAAGGCCACCCGTGGCCAGGCCGACGCCGGCCGGGTGCGCGAGTTGCTTCTGGAGCGACTCGGCGCCGTCCAGTAGCCGGCGAACGGTCAGGGGGCGGCAGTGCGTGGCTGGGTGGTCGCGGTTCCACTGTTCCCGGTGGTCTTCGGGGCCGGTGCAGTACTGGCTGCGGTGTACGCCCGGCCACTGGCCCGCCGGGCCGCGCTGCCCGAGGGCGTGGTGTTCGGCCTGCTGGTCAGCTTGAGCCTCGTCGTGGCCGCCACTTTGAGCCCCGGGTCGGGCGGGGTCTGGGGCTCTTGCCTGCACCAGATGGC
>DAOMFH010000199.1:2094-4599 GCA_035429705.1 Actinomycetota bacterium | reverse complement strand
TTCGCCTTCATGCTGCCCAACTGGGAGGCGGCCGTGGAGTTCAGCCGGGAGGTGGTGCAGGGGGAGTTCGGGATGCCCGCGATCCTGCGAATCTCCGATCCCGAGGAGACCGAACGCGGACTCGCCCTCAAGGGATTCGACAAGGGGGCGGCGAACACGTTCCTGAGCAAGCGGGGTTTCCGGCCGTGGCAGCGGTGTCTGGCGCTGGGAACCGCCGAGGGTGAGAAGGGCTTCGCCAAGCATGTGGCGGCCCAGGTCAAGCGGATCGCCCGGGCCCACGGCGGAATGTCGCTGACTGCCTTCGCCGAGAAGCAGTGGGAACACAGTCGCTATTCGGACTCCTACCTGCGCGAGGACGTACTGGACTTCGGGATGATCATCGACACCCTGGAGACGTCGGTGACCTGGGAGAACCTGCATGACGTGCACCGCGGTGTGCGGGAGTTCGTCAAGGCCAGGCCCGGCACCGTGTGCATGACCCACGCCTCGCACTTCTACCCGCAGGGCACCAACCTCTACTTCATCATGATCCTGAAGCCCGAGGACGGTGAGGACTACTTCGCCTTCCGTGACGCAGTGGTGGACAAGATCGTGCGGTGCGGGGGTTCGCCCAGTCATCACCATGGGGCCGGCAACTTGTTCGCCGGCTGGCTGCCCGGCTACCTCGGCGAAGCCGAAATGGGTGTGCTGCGGGCACTGAAGGCGCACTTCGACCCCGACGGGATCATGAACCCGGGCAACACGCTGGGGTTGAGCCCGAAGGAGAAGGGGAAGTGAGTTCCGATCAACTGATCGTGGCCATCGATGCCGGGACCCAGTCGGTGCGGGCCGGCCTGGTCGACCTGGCCGGGAACATCCAGCACCTGGTCAAGACCCCGATCGAGCCCTACTTCGCCGCCCAGCCGGGGTGGGCGGAGCAGGACCCGGAGTACTACTGGCAGATGCTGTGCGAGACGACCCGCCGCCTGCTCGCCGAGTCGGGAGTGGACGGCGGGCAGCTGCTGGCTGCCGCGGTCACGACCCAGCGCGTGACGATGATCAACGTCGACCGGGACGGAAAGCCGTTACGGCCGGCGATCGTGTGGCTGGACCAGCGCAAGGCGGACATCCACAAGGTGCTGCCCGGCTTCTCCATGCCGCTGCTGAAGGCGGCCCGGGTGTATCCGCTGGTGGAGTACGCGACCCAGTTCTGCCGGTCGAACTGGATCCAGCAGAACCAGCCCGACATCTGGGAGCGCACCCACAAGTTCCTGTTCCTGTCCGGCTACTTCACCCATCAGCTCACCGGGGAGTACCTGGACTCGTGCGGCAACGCCACCGGCACGGTGCCGTTCGACGTGAAGAAGTCCGACTGGGCCGGCCGGTTCGACCTGAAGTGGCGGATGTTCCCGATGGAACGCGAGAAGCTGACCGACCTGGTCAAGCCGACCGAACTGCTCGGTCACATCACCGCCGAAGCGGCCGAGCAGACCGGGTTGCCGGCCGGGCTGCCGCTGATCGCGGCGTCGAACGACAAGGCCTGCGACATCATCGGGGCGGGCTGCCTGACCCCGGAGCATGCGTGCATCAGTTTCGGCACGACCGCCACGATCAACACGCAGAACGACAAGTACGTCGAACTGCGCTCCATGCTCCCGCCGTACGCCTCGGCGGTCCCGGACCAGTACTACTCCGAGGTGGCCGTGGTGCGTGGCCTGTGGATGGTGTCCTGGTTCAAGGACGAGTTCGGTCTGCAGGAGCGACTGCGGGCCGCCGAGTCCGGCCAGCCTCCGGAGGACTTGCTCGAGGAGCTCGTGCGTGACGTGCCGGCCGGCTCCCAGGGCCTGGTCTGCCAGCCGTACTGGACCCCGGGGCCGGACCTGGAGCCGTACGCGAAGGGGGCGGTCTTCGGGTTCGGGGACGTGCACACCCGGGCGCACCTTTACCGGGCCATCTTGGAGGGGATCGTGTTCGCGCTCAAGGACGGCGCCCGGCTCACGGAGAAGAAGAACGGCGTGCCCATCACCGAACTGCGGGCGACCGGAGGCGGCTCCCGCAGCGACTCGATCATGCAGATGACCGCGGACATCTTCGACCTGCCGGCGTACCGGCCGCACACCCCGGAGACGTCCGTGGTCGGGGCGGCCATGGATGCGGCGGTCGGGATGGGCGTGTACGCCGACGTCGCGCAGGCGGCAGCGAGCATGACCAGGCTCGGTGAGCAGTTCACGCCCGACCCGCGCAACCGTGACCTGTACCGGGAGCTCTACGAGCGGGTGTACGCGAAGACCTATGACCAACTGCGGCCGCTGTACCTGGAGATCCAGAAGATAACCGGGTATCCGCAACTGTGACTCCCGGCGGCGCTCCGACGTCTGGCCGGCGGGAGGTCGCAGTCGCATGCGCGTCATTCACAAGACCGGGGTCGGCGACCCGCGTGGGCCAGCCACGGCAACCGATGCACCGGCGACTCACCCTCGTTGGGTCATGGCCAACTGCTCGTCGTGCTCGATCTGGGCCTTGTTC
>DAOMFH010000199.1:0-1994 GCA_035429705.1 Actinomycetota bacterium | reverse complement strand
GCTCGTCGTGCTCGATCTGGGCCTTGTTGGGCTGCGGCGGGGTAGCCGTGGTGCGGACGGGGCACCGGGAGCGACTCGCCCACGAGGTGGGTTCTGTCCTGCCATCCGGCAGTTGACCGCATCGGCTGGACAACGACGACTCGGCGACGTACTCCGGATTGTGCCACGGTTGCGGCTCAGCGGACGCCGGCGCCGTCAGCAAGGCCGGGCTGAAGAGGGCGGTCAGGGCCAGGGCGATCCGGCGCTGGGTCCTGGCCGAATTCCGATCTGATTTGGTCTGGTGCGACATGACGACCTCCGGTAGGAGTTGCTCCCGGCGTCGCCGGGGTGTTGTCCACCCTGCGCGGCGGTGGTCTCGCGCGAGTCATGTCCGCGCTCGCGGCGGTCAGCCGCCGGTCATGCGAGTGCCACACACGTGCCAACTGTCAGCGTCTGGCCGCACGCCTGATGCGCCGTTGCGGGCAACTTGTCGCGAAGTGCGAAGTTGGGGGTTCCGCCCGCGCCTCTCCGCGAATCGGACCCAGCCACCGCCACGTCGCGGGCGCTCCTCCGACGGGTCTTGCTCTGCACGGTCAAGACGCCGTCGGCGTTCCTGGCCCCCGGAAATCCTGAGGCCCGGAATGCGTCGCTCAGGCCTCCGGTTGACCTCTGGCTGGGCACGTTCCGACATGCAGGTACTGCCGGCATTCCTGATCGGTGAGACCACGGCTGACCTTGGAGGATGCGATAGTGAGCAACTCGTCGAGATCGAGGGTCCAGATCCGGGTCGAGCCTTCCTGCCCGGCTGAGACCAGTGTGCGCCCGTCCGGACTGAAGCCCACGGCCCAGACCTGTTCGGAGTCGTGACCCGAGAGGGCCAACCGTTGGGTCCAGGTCCTCGTGTCCCATAGCCGGACCAGCCCATCGCGGCCACCTGTCGCCACCGTGGCGCCGTCGGGACTCACCGCAACCCGAGTGCTCCCCCCGACATGTCCGGGCATGGTCGCGATGGTCCGACCGTTGTCGCCGTCGACCACGAGCAGTGGACCGAGGCGGCTCGCGATCACCAGATCGGCATCCCGGGTGAAGGCCAGTGCGGACGCTTCGGAGTCGACCGTCCATAGCTCCTCTCCCGTGCGCCAGTCCCATAGGGTCACGCCCCATTTCCCCAGTTGGACGTCGAGGCGTGCCCGGCCCGTTGCCAGGTGGTTCCCGTCCGGGCTGAACGCGACTGAGATCGTCACGTGGTCCGGGTCCTCCCGCACACGACCCACTTGCCGTCCAGTCTGTTCCAGGATCACGGCCCGGCCGTTCCGGTAGCCGGCAACGGCGATCAGTGCGCCGTCCGGACTCCACGCCGCGCCGTCGGGCCACCAATCCTTCGGCTGCTTGCGGAACAGCAACTCGCCGCTCTCGGTGTCCCACACCCCGTACCCCGCCGTGCCGGCGGCGAAGAGCTTCGAGCCGTCAGGGCTGAGCACCAGAAGCCGGGACATGAGCGCATCGGCGTCCTCGCCGGTCAGGGAGTCACCGAAAGTGCCGAGTCCGCGTCCCGACTCGGCATCGATCACTCTGGCCGTATGCGTCCGGCTGGTCACGAAGATCCGCCGCCCGTCGGGGTGCACCGCCATGCCCACCCAGCCCGGAACGCTGGCGGCCGTCGCCACCTCCGCGGAGCCGCCCGGGCTTATGTCGAATACGGTGACGTCACCCTCGACGTCGAAGCTACCCACCATGAGGCGATCGGAATCCGGGCCGAACGCGATTCCGAGCAGGCCGTCCCGGCTTGTCGACGCCGCGTATTCCCCGGCGAGACGCACACCCCCCGAGTCCACCGACCACACCCGGGCGACCCCGTCGTGTCCGGTTGCGCCGGCTAGACGCGAGTCCGGACTCCACGCCACCACGGGCGCGTATGCCCGATGTCCGGGTAGCAGGGTGGCGACCAAACCTCCGGTGTCAACGTCCCAGATCCGGCTGTCGCTGTCCAACGACGCGAGCAGCCACTTCCCATT
>DAOMFH010000198.1:0-4611 GCA_035429705.1 Actinomycetota bacterium | reverse complement strand
TCGTGACCTGCGCCTCGACGTCCGGCTTCATGCACGAGTACGACAACCGCTACCTCTGGATGAACCTCAAGCGGATCGTGGGTTCGCACTTCGCCAACTACAAGGAGTCCTACGAGGCCAACCGGCTCATCGACAAGGGCATGATCCATCCGACTCTGAGCAAGACCTTCCCGCTCGAGCAGACGGGGCAGGCCGCCTTCGAGGTGCACCGCAACCAGCACCAGGGGAAGGTGGGTGTGCTGTGCCTGGCCCCCGAGGAGGGACTCGGTGTGCGGGATTCACAGAAGCGCGCCAGGTTCGAGACCGAGATCAACCGATTCCGGGACACGTGATGTTCAACGACAAGAGTGCGGCCCTGCTCGACAAGCCGGGGCAGTTCGCGGTCATCTCCACCATCGAGCCGAGCGGACAGCCGCAGAGCAGTGTGGTCTGGTACGCCCGCGACGGCCAGGACCTGCTGATCTCCACGGTGGAGAACCGCCGGAAGCACCGCAACCTCCTTCGCGATCCCCGCTGCACCGTGCTGGTGTTCGATCGGGACAACCCTTACGCCTACGTCGAGGTCCGCGGCCATGTGGAGATGACCCGGGAGGGCGGGCGTGAACTGATCGACCGGTTCGCCAAGTCCTACCGGGACTGGGACCGGTATCCGGCCGACGACGGGACCGACAACGTGCGGGTCGTGGTCCGGGTCATCGCGGACAAGGTTGTGGGCACCTTCCTGTAGCCCGGCCCGACCACGCGGAACCAGAAACCGTCTTCAACACGGGCCAGTCACTGCTCAGCCACTTCGTCCGCGACCTCCAGCCAGCGCGTCTCGAGTGCCTCCACCTCGGCCTGCGCCGCTGCCAGATCGCGGCCCAGGCCGACCAGCGCCTCGCCATCCGTGGCCGCTTCCGCCATCCGGGCGTGCACTCCGGCGATCCGCTCATGCACCTTGTCCAACTGGCGCTCCACCCTGCTCAGTTCCTTGCGCGCCGCGCGGGTGTCTCCCCCACCCACCCTCGCCCGCGGGGGCTCGGGCGCGGCATCCGGACGCTCGAGGTACTGCTCCACCCCGCCGGGCAGGTGCTGCAGTCGTCCGTCGGACAGGGCCCACACGTCGTCGCACACCCGCTGCAGGAAGTACCGGTCGTGTGACACCGCGATGAGGGTCCCGGGCCAGCGATCGAGCACGTCCTCGAGCACGGTCAGCGTCTCAGTGTCCAGGTCGTTGGTCGGCTCGTCCAGCATGAGCAGATTGGCACCGGACAGGAACGTGCGCAGCAGGTGCAACCGGCGCAGTTCACCGCCCGACAGGTCACCGAGACGCTGCCACGGCGCATCACCGGTGAAACCGAACTGTTCGAGCAGTTGAGAAGGGGTCAGCTCGTCCCCGCCTACCACCGAGACCCGGTTGCCCACCTCCTGCAGCCAGGGCAGCACGCGGGCGTCCCCGTCGACCGGCGGCAGTTTCTGATCGACGATCGCGGGCACCACCGTCTTGCCGCGCACAACCCGGCCGGAGTCCGGCTGTAGCTGCCCGGCCACGGTGCGCAACAGGGTGGTCTTGCCCACGCCGTTGGCCCCGAGCAGACCGATCCGGTCGCCGGGTCCCAAGCCCCACGTGAGTCCGCTGAGCACCGGTGGCGCGTCCGGTGCCGGACGGACCGTCACATCGGTGAGCTCGACCACCTGCTTGCCCAGCCGGCTCATGCTGACCCGCTGCAACTCCAACTGGTCGCGGGGCGGGGGCTCGTCGTCGATCAGGGCCAGTGCGGCGTCCTGGCGGAACTTGGGCTTGGAGGTGCGAGCCGGGGGTCCCCGGCGCAGCCAGGCGAGTTCCTTGCGCAGCAGGTTGCGGCGGCGGGCCTCGATAGCGCGCTGCTGCTGCACACGCTCCGCCTTCGCCAGGACGTACGCCGCATAGCCCCCCTCGTACTGCTCGACCACGCCCCGTCCCACCTCCCAGGTGCTGTCGGTCACCTCGTCGAGGAACCAGCGGTCGTGAGTGACGACGACCAGCGCCCGGCGGCCGGGCGGCCAGCTACGCAGATGCCGGGCCAGCCAGGTCACCGCCTCGAGGTCGAGATGGTTGGTCGGCTCATCCAGCAGCAGCACATCCGGGGCAGCGACCAGGGCGGAGGCCAGCGCCACCCGCCGGGCCTGCCCGCCGCTGAGTCGTGCCGCCGGCCGGTCCAGCCAGGATTCATCCAGCAGGCCGGCCACGATCTCCCGCACCCGGGGGTCCGCCGCCCACTCGTGGACCGGACCGTGGCCCACGACGATCTCCCGCACAGTGCCCGTAGGCAATGTGTCCTGCTGGGTGACCAGGCGGACCTTGGTCCCACCGGCCGCGGTGACCCGCCCGTCGTCCAGGTGCTCCCGACCGGCCAGGGACCGCAGCAGGGTGGATTTGCCGGCGCCGTTGCGCCCCACGACCCCGACCCGGGCGCCATCGGACAGACCCAGTGAGACCCGGTCCAGGATCGTCGACGTCCCTTTGCGGACACTCAACGCATCCGTGACGACCAGAGCAGGCACACGAACAGCCTAGGTGTCGGCTCAGCACGCGGACACCGCCGGACACCGACTGCGCTAGCGTTCCCTAGTGGACCCGCCAGTCGGTGAGTGCCTCGATCAGGACGTCGTTGACCTCCGACGGTGTCTCCACGGCGGTGAGGTGCCCGGCGTCGGGGATCTCCCGGCCCACCGCCTGCGGCATCGCGGCCAGCATCGCAACCTGATCGGCCGTCGGTGAGATGCTGTCCTCGGATCCCCACACCACCAGGGCCGGCCCCTCGTAAGTGCGCAGAGTGGGCAGCGAGTCGGGCCGGCCGGCCATGGCCCGCTGGGCCGAGGCCACTGCCTCCGGCGGCGCCGACTCGATCCAGGAGCGGACCTTGGCGACCACTTCCGGACGCTGCGTCATGGTGGTCGCGCCGAGCAACTTCGGCAGCATCGCATCTGCCACCGCACCCAGGTCCCCCGTGGCCAGAACCTGTTCGGCGACCTGCAGGCGCACCGCCCGGGCCGCCTCGTCATCCGCGCTGGCCTTGGTGTCCATGAAGATCGCACCGGTCACCACGTGTGGGGCCTGCCGGAGGATCTCCATGAGCAAATAGCCGCCCATCGACAATCCGGCGAACACAGCGGGCCGGCTCACGTGCGACAGAACCTGCTCGGCCATCAGCGCCAGCGAGGGCTCCTGCGGGCGCCTGGACTCTCCGAAGCCGGCCAGGTCCGGGGCCGTGACCTTGAATCCGGCCTTGGTCAGGTACTCGACCTGGGCATCCCACAGGTGCCGGTTGACCGGGAAAGCATGCAACAGGACGACTTGTGTCATGATCGTTCGCTGTCCACCGCGTCGGCGGCGTCGGCCAGGTCGGCGACATCGGTCTGCTCGTCCTGGGCGACCTCCTGAATGCTGGGCGGCGGGGGCGGCGGCGCCTCCGGTTGCTCCAGCACGTACCCACCCGCGGCCGCCCGGCCCGCCCGCGAGCGGCGCACGGCGAATGCGACCGCGATCCCGACGCCGATCAGCGCCACGCCCAGCGCGACCTTCGGCAGCACCCGCCGGCCCGCGCTGATACCGCGCTCGGCCAGGTCGAGCCCTTCCTCGGCCCGGATCAGGACCCCGTCCGCACTGGTGAAGGCCGCGTCCGCGCCCTGCAGCACCTCCTCGGCGCTGTTGATCACCTCGTCGACCGAGTCGAGGGCACCCTTGAGCGCATCGATCCCGTCACGCATCCTGTCGATCCGAGTACTCATGGGCTCAGCCTCGCCGATCGGGACCGCTCCCGGCAACCGGAGCGATCAGGGCATGACCGTCAGGCCGCCGTCCAGGACCAACTCCTGGCCGGTCATGAACGAGGACGCATCCGAGGCGAGGAACACCGCCCCCGCGGCGATCTCCGCGGGCTGCCCCCAGCGCTGCATCGGCACGCGGGCCAGCGCACCGGCCCCGCCGTCGGGAGCCTTGCGCAGGAAGTCGGTGAGGTCGGTCTCGATCCAGCCGGGCAGCAGGGTGTTGACCCGCACCCCGGCCCAGGCCCACTCGACCGCCAGACTGCGGGTCAGCGAGATGATGGCCGCCTTCGCCGCCCCGTAGTGGCTCATCAGGGGGGCACCGGCCAGTCCGGCGACGCTGGCCATGTTGATCACGGCGCCGGACTTCTGCGCCAGCAGCACCGGCCCGGCCGCTTGCAGGACATGCACGGCGGAGTCGACGTTCAGCACCTGCGTCTTGGTCCAGCCGCTGAACCGCATCCCGACCAGTGGGGAGGAGAAGCTGTTCCCGCCGGCGTTGTTGACCACCACGTCGAGGCCGCCGAGCGCGTCGATGCTCTCCGTGACGGCCGTGCCGATCTGCTCGGCATCGGTGACGTCGGCCACCCGCACAACCGCGGTTCGCCCCAGAGCGCTGATCTGCTCGGCCACCTCCTCCAGAAGCTGCCCGTTGCGGGCGATGACTGCCACGTCCGCACCCTGGCGGGCGAACTCCAGGGCGATTTCCCGGCCGATGCCCCGGGATGCCCCGGTAACGATCGCCTTCTTGCCTTCCAGCTGGTTCACAAGTCGCTCCATCTACTCATCGGGCCGTCCCATTCGGTCGGCAGTGTGGTTGTTCGG
>DAOMFH010000197.1:0-4616 GCA_035429705.1 Actinomycetota bacterium | reverse complement strand
CTCGGCGAGGCCACCACCAGCCCGGCGGCCTGCGCGACCTCGGCTTGCCGCCGGTCGTACGTCACGACCTGGTCAGCCGCGACACGTGCGGCCACCGCCACGTGCAGAACGTCCAGAGTGCGGGCGCCACCGGGAACCAGGTGCCGGGCCGCGATGAAGTCCTCGCGCTCCACGTCGATCAACTCCAGCGTCGAGACGCCCGCGGTGGCTGCCTCGCCTGGCACCCCGAGGCGGGCGGCCAACCGATGTAACTCTGTGGCCATCAGTTGACTCGAAACGGTGCGGGCGACCAATCACTCCCGCGGAACTGAAGCGCGCTGCTCGATGGGCGGGAGATTCGCGGCGGCCGACGTGCGCGGGTTACCGATCAGCGCTCTGCGCGCATCTGGTCGAGTTCCGCCGCACTGTCACCAGGCACAGTCAGCGGCGCCTTCGCGAGAAGATCGGCCAGGGAGCCCTCGGCCGGCTGCGCCTTGCCAGACGCTCGCAGTTGATCCAAGGGCGTCGGGTGAGCGGGGACGATGCGGGCCACCACTCGACCATAGTTCGTGATCCCGCAGAACTCCCGGCTGTTAGGAGCGCGCAGAACCCCACGGCTGTTGTTGGTCAACTGCCGGGACCGACGCTTGTGGCAGTCGGAGCAAGATCGCCGGTGAGGCTCACCCGACCACCAGCCACGCCAGCAGGTACCCCAGACTGGTCGCTGTCGCGTGCACCGCCACGGGCACGATCAGGTGGTCGTACCGGTTGCGCAGGATGCACAGGAACACCCCGGCCAGCCCGGCGGCCACCACCCCGGTAGCCGCGGCCCACACCGGCCGCGCGCCCAGGACGGCGCTCACCGCCTCGTTGCCCGTCGCCAGCAGGTAGGCGGGGACCACGTGCCAAACACCGAACGCCACCGACGAACCCGCGACCGCCCACTTCATGCCGAACCGCCCCGCGAGCATGGCCAGCAGAATTCCGCGGAACGCCACTTCCTCGAACACCGCCGTGCCCAGCGGTGCGCGGACCAGTGCGGCGAAAGCGATTCCGCCGCCGCTGAGATTCATCACCCGCGAGTCGATGAAGGCGTCCGAGACGCCCCGGGTTCCCACGAGCATGACGACCGCAGTCAGGGCTGCAAACGCGAGCGCGGCGAGGACCGCCCGCCGGTGCAGCGGGCCGAGTCCCCAATCCCTGCGATGCAGGCCATCCGCGCCGGCGAGCAGCACCAGCCCGGCCAGCGCCACGCCGACCCACAGCAGGTAGCCGCCGGGCGCGACCACGTTGTTGAGCAGACTGGTCACGGTCAGCAGTGCCAGGACGCCGACCAGCGGCCACGGGTTCACCGCGGCCGGACCGGGACCTGCTTCCACCACTTGCTCCTCGAACCACTCCGGGGGTCCATCATCGCGCGGGTGCCGCTGATCGCGAGCCGCGTGCGGCAACGCTGCCATCCTGGTTGCGTGACCAGCGAGGCCGAGGTGCCGGGCGGGGTGCGGCGCAACCGTTACGTCGATCTCGTCCGGCTGATCTCCATCATCGTCGTGGTGGTCGGTCACTGGCTGGACACGATCATCCGGATCGAGGACGGCCGCCCGGTCGGCGAGAGCGCGCTGGCGGTGGTGGGCTACGTGCGCTGGCTGACCCTGCTGCTGCAGGTCATGCCGCTGTTCTTCGTCGCCGGTGGTTTCGCGGCGGCCGCGTCGTGGCCTTCGTGGCGGGCCCGGGGCGGACATTGGGCCGGATGGACCCGCGGCCGGCTGGTCCGACTGCTGCAACCGACCGCCTGGTTCGTGGGAATCATGGCCGTGCTCGCCGGTGTCGCGCTGCTGGCCGGCCTCGACCCGTCGGTGGTCGCGCAGGCCGGTTGGGGGGTGGCCCTGCAACTGTGGTTCCTGCCGGTGTTCATGCTGCTGATCGTGCTCGCAGTGCCGCTCCTCGTCGCATGGGACCGAGCCGGCTGGCTCACCCTGGCTGTCGCCGCGGGACTCACCGCAGTGGTCGACATGCTCGTGCGCGTCGGGCACATCGAGGCGGCGGGCTGGCTGAGCTTCCTGCTGGCGCCCGGCGCCGGCTTCATCCTCGGCGTCGCCTGGCACGCGGGCGCGTTCACCCGCCGAGCCGTGCCGGTTGCGATGCTGGTCGGGGGCGTGCTGGGCCTGCTGGTGCTGGTCCTGTTGTTCGACTACCCGCCGTGGATGATCGGCATCCCGGGCGGACCCCGGTCCAACACCGCACCGCCGAACCTCGCGCTGATGGCCTATTCGGCCGCGCAGATCGGGCTGGTTCTCCTGCTGGAGCCGACCGCGCGCCGCTGGTTGCAGCGCGAGAGGGTCTGGCTCGGCGTGATCCGCGGCAACGCCGTGATCATGACGCTGTACCTGTGGCACATGGTGCCCGTGCTGGTCATCGGCGGGTTGATGGTCGCCGGCCTGCCGCCCGGACCGGTTCCGGGCACGGCCATGTGGTGGGTGTGGCGGGTGCCGTGGATCGCGGCGTTGGCGATCGTGCTCTTCGGGATCGTCGCGCTGGTCGGCCGGTTCGAGCAGACGCGCCCGCCGCGTTTGGGCCTGCGGGGGTGGCCCGCCTCGGCGCTGCTGGTGGTCTGCGCGGTGCTCACCGGGTACGCCCTCATCCGTCTGGCCCTCGGCGGGTTCGCGCCTGCGGGGCAACTGGCGGTGGGTGCGCTGGCGATCTACGCCGCGGGGATGCTCGCGCTGTGGCCGGCGGGGCGGGGAGGCGGGGGCGGGTAGAAGCCTTGGAGCGGCGCGGGGCCGGCTGTTGAGGCGGCCCGCCTGCGAGTGTTGCGTTGTTGGTCGGCCCGCCTCGCGACTGTTGCGGTATTGGGGAAGTTGATCATGCCAAGCCGACAACACTGCAACAGTGGGGACCAATTGACAGCCGTGCAACATTCGCGGGAGCACCTCGAGCCCGACAGACCCGCGGGAGCGCATCGCTGCGGTGCGGTTGGCGCCTGATCGGCCGCACCTCACAGGAGTTGGACAATGACTGTCAATCCGGATTTAGAGGGCTGGCAATGGGGCGCTGACACCGTTGACATCCCCAAAGTACGTTGGTCCACTCTTTGTCGCTAGACACCATCCGTACGTATGCCTCACACTAACTATGTATTAGTAATCCAACTTTGGAGTGCCAGGATGCGATCCCAAAGGGGGCCTCGACAGCGCCGGGAGCCGAACGGTCCAACAGCAGGACTTGCGCGCGACCTGCGCAAGCGCCGGATGGCTCTGCACCTCACCCAGCAGGAGGTCGCCGACCTCGCCGACCTCGCACGCAGCACCGTGCTCGACCTCGAGTCTGGGCGCGGTGGTACGAGCCTGGAATCGGCGGCCGCTGTCGCCGAGGTGCTCGGACTGCAACTCACGGTCGCACCACGTACACCACTCACCGGCCATGGCGAGTAACGCCGTCCCACGCAGGGCGGACGCCGCCACGGTGTTCAAGAGCGGCACCCCCGCAGCTAGTCTGCGACGCCTGCATGACGGCTCGATCGAGTTCGACTACTTACCCGACTACCCGGGACCCCCGATCGCCTCGAGCCTACCGCTGAGCACGGCACCCACCGTCACGACGAACGGCGGGCTCCCACCCTTCTTCACCAACCTGCTCCCCGAGGGTAGACGCCTCACTGCGATCAGGCGACTGCTCAAGGCTCCTGCCGACGACGACCTGTCGATGCTGCTCGCGGTGGGTGGGGACCTGGTGGGAGACGTCGAGGTCGCTGCTCAGGGGGGCGAACCACTGGTCCTTGCGGAGGTGCCCGAACGGGTCGACTCCTTCGCAGATGTGAGGTTCGCCGACGTGTTGGAGGCGGCCCTGGGGCCGACCGGGTTGACCGCCAGTGGCATCCCCGGGGTGCAGGACAAAGTCTCCTCAGCGATGATCACGCTTCCGCACGGGTCCCACTACATTCTCAAGCTGTCCCCGCCGGAGTTCCCCTTCCTGGTCGAGAACGAGGCCTTCTTCCTGACGGCCGCACGCGCGAGCGGCCTGCGGGTCAGCGAGGCCCGCCTCGTGCAAGACCGCAACGGAGTCACTGGGCTACAGGTCACCCGCTTCGACCGGGACAACGGCGACCGCTTCGCCGTCGAGGACGCCTGCCAAATGCTGAACGTGTATCCGGTGCGCAAGTACGACCAAACGGCCGCAGACGTGGTGGACGCGCTGATGTCGCGGTGTCAGGCCGCAGCCGTCGCCGCCCGGGACCTCTTCGCGCAGATGGTGTTCGCGTACCTGAGCGGAAACGGTGACGCCCACGCCAAGAACTTCTCGGTCCTGCAGAATCCGGCCGGCGAGTGGCGCGTCGCCCCTGCCTACGATCTGCCATCGACCTTCCCCTACGGCGACACCACGATGGCGTTGCCGATCGAGGGCCGGACATCAGGTCTGACCAGGGCGCGCATGCTGTCCTTCGCGGACAGGATCAGGCTGTCACGACGTGCTGCCAGCCGGGTCCTCAACGACCTCACGGCCTCTGCCGACGACTGGCTCGACCGGCTCGGCGAGTTGCCGTTCGACTCGCGCCGCATCCACGACCTCGAGAGGTTCCTGCGATACCGGCAGCGGGAGTTGCGCGGCTGAAACGGCCCGCCCCGGCCGGGCTGGCAGCC
>DAOMFH010000196.1:0-4626 GCA_035429705.1 Actinomycetota bacterium | reverse complement strand
CCTTGGCGGCGACGCCCTCGCCCTCGTGGATCAGGCCGAGCAGGATGTGCTCGGTGCCGATGTAGTTGTGGTTGAGCATGCGCGCCTCTTCCTGGGCGAGCACCACAACCCGACGGGCCCGGTCGGTGAACCTCTCGAACATCCGCTGACTCCCATCACACGGTGATTTCTCACTGTAGCCTCGACCCCTGTCAACGATGGGGGTACTTGTGGGCTTCCCGGCTTCGCCCTGGGTGAACGCGGGGCCGCTCAGGCCAGGGCGGTGCGCAGAATTTCCGTGATCCTCGCCTCCACCTCGTCGGTCATCCGGGTGATCGCGAAGGTCACCGGCCACATGTCCCCGTCATCGAGGCGCGCCACGTCCTGGAACCCGAGGGTCGAGTAGCGGGTCTTGAACTTGCTGCCGGGCTGGAAGAAGCACAGCACCTTGCCGTCCTTGGCATAGGCGGGCATGCCGTACCAGGTGCGCGGCGTCAACTGCGGCGCCACTTCGCGCACGATGGCGTGCAGGCGTTCGGCCATCGCCCGATCCGGTTGGTCCATCTCGGCGATCTTGTCCAGCAGATCCTGTTCGCCGGCGCCGGCCTTCAGTTCCTTCGCGCGCTCCTTCATGGCGGCGCGTTCCTCGGCCGAGAAACCCCCACCCTTGCCTGTCGCCATGGCCGCCTCCATCTGCTCGTGAGTTCGCCGCAGCAGGGTACCGCTCGGTCCATCGCATAACAATCCCCTCATGAGACGCCCGCACAAGCCGCGATCAGGGCGCCGCGCGAACTAGCCTTCGCAAGGTGAGCGAGTACGAGCGGATGAAGCAGGCCGGCGGCATGATGAGCGGTCCCGAGCAGGCCGGTCCCTGGTATCAGTGGGGGCCGTACCTGTCAGAGCGGGCCTGGGGGACGGTCCGCGAGGACTACTCCACCGATGGCGACGCGTGGTCCTACTTCCCCTTCGAGCACGCCCACGCTCGCACGTTCCGGTGGAGCGAGGACGGCCTGGCCGGACTGTCCGACCTGCTGCAGGACACCTGCTTCGCGATCTCCCTGTGGAACGGCCGGGACCGCATCCTCAAGGAACGCCTTTTCGGCCTCAACGGACATCAGGGCAATCACGGCGAGGACGTCAAGGAGTACTACTGGTACCGGGACGCGCTGCCCTCCCACGCCTGGCTGCAGTGGCGCTACCACTATCCGCAGAACGCCTTCCCGTACGAGGACCTGATCGAGCGCAACGCCAAGCTCGGGCGCAAGGATCCCGAGTACGAATTGATCGACACCGGGGTCTTCGACGAGGACCGCTTCTGGGTCGTGGACGTGGACTACGCGAAAGCCTCCCCCACCGACATCGGCGTGCGCATCACGATCACCAACGCCGGGCCGGACGAGGCGACCCTCGACGTGCTGCCGACCTTGTGGTTCCGCAACACGTGGGGCTGGGGACGCGGCCACTCCGTGCCGGAGATGCGCATGGAGTCCGGCGGCATCCTGGCGACCCACTGGCGCTCGGGCACCTACCACCTGGATCCCGGACCCATGCCGGACGGCAGCGCGCCGAAGCCGGTGTTCTGCAACAACGAGACCAACGACGAACTGCTCTTCGGCACCGCCAACATCACCCGGTTCCCCAAGGACGGCATCGACCGGCACGTGCGACTGGGCGAGCCGAGCGCCAACCCGGAGAACCGCGGCACCAAGGGCGCCTGGTGGTACCGGCTGACCGTGCCGGCCGGACAGTCCCGGGAGATCCGGCTGAGGTTGTGGAAGTCGCCGGAGGACCGTCCGAACCCGGACGCCCTCGGCGCGGACTTCGAGGAGCTCTTCGCCACCCGGCAGGCCGAGGCCGACGAGTTCTACGGCGACCTGGCCCCCGACAACTGTCCCGCGGACGAGCTGGCCACGATGCGCGCGGCGTTCGCCGGGATGATCTGGAGCAAGCAGTTCTACCGCTACGACATCCAGCACTGGCTGGCCGGCGACCCGGGCCAGCCTCCACCACCGCCGCCGGAGCGTCGCCGCAACAACACCTGGCAGCACGTCGACGCCTACGACGTGATCTCAATGCCCGACGCCTGGGAATACCCCTGGTTCGCGGCCTGGGATTTGGCCTTCCACGCCGTGGTGTTCACCCACATCGACCCCGCATACGCCAAGTACCAGATGCTGCTGATGTGCCGGGAGTGGTACATGCACCCCAACGGGGCCCTGCCGGCCTACGAGTGGAACTTCGGGGACATCAACCCTCCGGTGCACGCCTGGGGGGCTCTGCGGGTGTTCGAGATCGACGGCGGCCAGGACTACTACTTTCTCGCCGAGGTCTTCCAGAAACTGCTGATGAACTTCACGTGGTGGGTCAACCGGGTGGACGCCGAGGGGAACAACGTCTTCCAGGGCGGGTTCCTGGGCCTGGACAACATCGGGCCGATCAACCGGTCCGAACTGCCTGACGGCTGTGCGCTGGAACAGGCCGACGGCACGGCCTGGATGGCCTTCTACTGCCTGACCATGCTGCGGATGGCGCTGCGCCTGGCCGAGCACGACACGGTGTATGACGCCATGGCCCTGAAGTTCGTGGAGCACTTCGCCGCCATCAGCGACGGCATGGCGGCCAGCGGCATGTGGGACTGGCAGGAGGGTTTCTTCTACGACCAGTTGATCCGCCCCGGGGGAACCCACGAACCGCTGCGGGTGCGTTCCATCGTCGGTCTGATTCCGGTGCTGGCGGCGGCCTGGATCGAAACCGACAAGGCCCTGCAACGCAACGCCCGGCTGTACGAGCGCTTCGCCAACTTCATGCGCCGCCGGGGCCTGGACACCATCGACATCGGGCGGGCCGGCTTCGTCTACCGCTCGCCCAGTGATCACAAACTGCTGCTTACCGTGCTGGACCCGGATCGGTTGCGGCGGGTGATGCTGGAGGTGCTCAGCGAGGACTCGTTCCTGTCCCCTTACGGATTGCGCAGCCTGTCCAAGCGCCATGAGGTCGCCCCGTTCGAGGTTCACATCAACGACGAGACCTTCCGGGTGAGCTACGAGCCGGCTGAGTCCGAGACCAACATGTACGGCGGCAACTCGAACTGGCGCGGCCCGGTCTGGTTCCCCATCAACCACCTGGTGATCGAGGCGCTGGAGCGCTACTACATGTACCTGGGCGACTCCTTCCAAGTGGAGTGCCCGACCGGCAGCGGCAACATGGCCAACATGCGGGAGGTCGCCGAGGAGCTGCGCCATCGGCTGATCGACATATTCCTGCCGGGCCCGGACGGCCGCCGGGCGGTGTTCGGCGACACGAACAGGTTCCAGACCGATCCCCGCTGGAACTTCGCACCCCACTTCTTCGAGTACTTCCACGGCGACAACGGCGCCGGGCTCGGGGCCAGCCACCAGACCGGGTGGACCGGGCTGGTCGCCGACCTGATCATCGGTCGCCGGGGGTGAGCCGGGTTCAGCCCACCAGTTGCCCCAGCCACCACCCGCAGTAGGCGGCGGCCAGACCCGCGGTAAGGCTCGCCACCACGTTGAGCAACGCCTCGGCGCCCGAACCCTCCTCGGTCAGCCGCAGGGTCTCGAACCCGAATGTGCTGAACGTGGTGAACCCCCCGCAGAAGCCGGTGCCGAGCAGCAGGACCATCTGGTGCGCGGCGCCGGCGCCCAGCAGTAATCCCAGCATCAGCGAACCCAGGACGTTGATCACGAAGGTGCCCCACGGGAACGTGCTGTCGTGGCGGGCCTGGACCGCGCGGTCCAGCAGCCACCGGGACGGTGCCCCGGCGGCGGCGCCGACCATGACCAGCAGCAGGGTCACGCGCGGCCCGGGTACTTGATCACATCCACCGGATCCAGGATCACCAGGCCCCCGGCTATCAACTCGTCGAGCTGGGGCAGGAAGGCATCGATCTTCTCGGCGGTGTCGACGATCACGACCGCCACCGGAAGATCCTCGCCGAGGCTGAGCAGCCGCGTGGTGTGGATCCGGGATGAGGCACCGAAACCCTCGATCCCACGCAGGACGCTGGCCCCGGCCAGCCCGGCCGAATGCGCCCGGTGCACGACTTCGGTGTACACCGGGCGGTGGTGCCACTGGTCGCTCTCGCCGAGCAGAACCGTCAGACGCACGGCGGATTCCGGCGTTCTCATGAGGCCTCCCTGGATCTGGAGATGAAGCGGCCCGAGCCGACCCCCAGCCAGGTGGCGATCAGGCCGGCCAGGACGCTGCCGAAGAAGTAGCCCAGCCCCAGCGGCACCCGGCCGTCGGTGAGCAGATGACGCGTCTCGGCGGTGTAGGCGGAGAACGTCGTGAAGCCGCCCAGCACCCCGACCCCGAGGAAGGGCCGCAGGTACCGGCCCGGTCGCCAGACCTCCAGCAGGAACACCATGAGCAGCCCGAGCAGGAAACAGCCCGTCACGTTCGCGATGAGGGTGGCCCAGGGGAAACCAGCGCCCGGCAGACCCAGGTTCAGCAACTCCCGGGCACCCCCACCGAGGGCTCCCCCGGCTGCGATGACCAGCGGGACGTCCCAGGCCCGTTGACCTGCGAGTCCCGGGGCACGCGGAACACCGGGCAGTGTGTGATCATCGGCCACGTTCTCACAGTAGTGTCCACCGGCTCCGGTACCGAGACGCTTGACCACCGCCG
>DAOMFH010000195.1:0-4627 GCA_035429705.1 Actinomycetota bacterium | reverse complement strand
TGACCCCGATCGCGTCGGCGTCCTGCGGGCTCATCCAGATCTCCGGACCACCCCGGGACAGCGACAGCATGAACAGGTTGTCCTGGTACTCGGAGTGGATCGACCACTTCGAGTGCGGGGTCAGGTAGCGCACGGTCACTTCCTGACCCGCGCCGGTGCCCTGGTCGCCGTACAGGCGGTGCATGTTCAGCGGCGGCCGGAAGGTCGGCATCTGCTCGCCGATCTCGGTCATCCAGTCGTGGTCGAGGAAGAAGTGCATGCGGCCGGTCAGCGTGTGCCACGGCTTGAGCCGCTCCACGTTGATCGTGAACGCCGTGTACCTGCGCCCGCCGTGCTCGCTGCCGGACCACTCCGGGCTGGTGATCACCGGCACCGGACGTGCCTGGGTGTCGGCGAACGAGATCCGCTTGCCCTCGTTGTCCAACGCCAGGTCGGCCAGTTGCTGGCCGGTGCGCTCCTCGACGAAACGGAAGCCCTCGACCGCGACCCGGCCGTTCGTGGTGCCAGACAGGGTGAGGATCGCCTCACAGGCCTGCGCGGCCGTGACGATGGCCGGCTGCCCGGCCGCCGGGCCCTCGGGGATAACCCCGTTGAGATGGCGCAGCAGCTCCATCTCCGGGGCGGTCTTGACCGCCACGCCCTTGGAGACCGTCCCCACGGTGTCCAGCAGCGGGCCGAGGGCCGACATCTTCGCGCCGACGGCGGTGTAGTCGCGCTCACAGAGCACGAACTTCGGTGCGGTGACCCCGGGGATGAGGTCAACCTCGCCCGTGCGCCAGTCCTTCACGACTCCGCCGGGCACCGCCATCTCATCGGGGCTGTCGTGGAACAGCGGGATGGTCATGAGGTCCTCGAACTTCTCGAGGTGGCCGTGGGACAGTTCCGAGACCTTCCGGGCCAGATCGCCGAAGATGTCGTAGTCGCTCTTGGTCTCCCACGGCGGGTCGATCGCCGGGGTGAACGCGTGCACGTAGGGGTGCATGTCCGTGCTGGAGATGTCGTGCTTCTCGTACCAGGTCGCGGCCGGCAGCAGGATGTCGCCGAACAGGCCGGTCGAGGTCATCCGGAAGTCGATGCTGACCAGCAGGTCGAGTTTGCCGCTGGGCGCCTCGTCGCGCCAGGTGACCACGTCGGAACGGGCGTCGGTCTCCTCCGCGCGCACCGCGTTGCTCGTGCCGAGCAGGTGCTTGAGGAAGTACTCGTTGCCCTTGCTCGACGAGCCCAGCAGGTTGGCCCGCCAGACGGTCAGCACCCGCGGCCAGTTCTCCGGGGCATCCGGGTCCTCCACCGCGAACTTCAGGTCACCGGACAGCAGTTGCTGCTTGACGTACGCGGCCGGTTCGAGGCCCTGCTCACGTGCCTGCTTGACGATCTCGATCGGGTTGCGGTTCAGGCTCGGGAACGACGGCATCCAGCCCGACCGCGCCGACTGTGCCAGCGTGTCGATCATCGTGGTGTTCTCGAACATGCCATCGCCCAGCGGGGTGGCCAGCAGGTCGGCGCCCAGGTTGTCGTAGCGCCACTGGCTGGTCTGCACGTACCAGAAGGCGGTGCCGATCATCTGCCGGGCGGGCCGCTGCCAGTCCAGCGCGAACGCCAGGTTCGCCCAGCCGGTGATCGGCCGGGCCTTCTCCTGGCCGACGTAGTGGGCCCAGCCGCCGCCGTTGATGCCCTGGCAGCCGGTCATGGTGATCATGGCCAGGAAGGTCCGGTAGATCACGTCGGAGTGGAACCAGTGGTTGGTGCCCGCTCCCAGGATGATCATCGAACGGCCGCCGGAGTCCTCGGCGTTCTGCGCGAACTCCCGGCCGATGCGCGCGGCCACCTCGGCGGGCACGCCGGTGATCTCCTCCTGCCACGCCGGGGTGTACGGCTCCGGGTCGTCGTAGCCGGCCGGCCACTGCCCGGGCAGGCCGTCGCGGCCCACGCCGTACTGGGCCAGCAGCAGGTCGAACACCGTGGTGACCAGTCGTTCGCCACTGGCGGTGCCGACGGGCACGACCGGGATGCCGCGGGTGTGCACCCCGCCGCCCTCACTGTCCTCATGGCCCACATCGAAGCGCGGCAGGTGCACCTCGACGTTGTGGGAACCGCCGGCGCCCAGCAGCGACAGCGCCGGGTCCATCCCCTCCAGGTCCAGGTTCCACTTGCCCTTGCCCGCCTCGCCGTAGCGGAAGCCCAGCGATCCGTTGGGCACGACCGCCCGGCCGGTGTTGCCGTCGATCAGGACGGTCTTGAACGCCGCCCCCTCGCCGTCGTCGCCGAGATCGGCGGCGGTCAGGAACTTGTCGGGCACGTACGCGCCGTCCTTCTCCCGCAGTGTGACGAGGAACGGCATGTCCGAGTACTGCTTGACGTAGTCCACGAAGCGGGGGACCTGCCGGTCGACGTAGAACTCCTTGAGGATCACGTGACCCATCGCCATGCCCAGCGCGGCATCGGTGCCGGGGTGCGCGGTGAGCCACTCGTCGGCGAACTTCGTGTTGTCCGCGTAGTCCGGGGAGACGGTGACCACCTTCTGGCCGCGGTAGCGGGCCTCGGCCATGAAGTGGGCGTCCGGGGTCCGGGTGACCGGCACGTTCGCGCCCCACATGATCAGGTAACTGGCATTCCACCAGTCGGCCGACTCGGGCACGTCGGTCTGGTCGCCGAACACCTGTGGGGAGGCGACCGGCAGGTCGCAGTACCAGTCGTAGAAACTGAGCATGGCTCCGCCCATCAGGCTGATGAAGCGGCTGCCGGCTGCGTGTGAGGCCATCGACATGGCCGGGATCGGGGAGAACCCGAAGATGCGGTCGGGACCGTGCTCCTTGGCGGTGTGCACGTGGGCGGCGGCGATGATCTCGTTGACCTCGGCCCACGAGGTACGGACCAGGCCGCCCTTGCCGCGGGCGCTCTGGTAGGCCTGCCGGGTGCGCTCGTTGCCCACCACGGCCGCCCAGGCGTCGACCGGGTCCGGGTGGTCCAGCTTCGCCGCGCGGTACGCCTCGAGCAGCGTGGAGCGCACGTAGGGGTAGCGGATGCGGGTCGGGGAGTACGTGTACCACGAGAAGGCGGCGCCGCGCGGGCAGCCGCGGGGCTCGTACTCGGGGGAGTCGGGGCCGACCGACGGGTAGTCCGTCTGCTGGGTCTCCCAGGTGATGATGCCGTCCTTGACGTACACCTTCCACGAGCACGACCCGGTGCAGTTCACGCCGTGGGTCGAGCGGACGACCTTGTCGTGACTCCACCGGTCGCGGTAGAACACGTCCCCCTGCCGGCCACCGTGGCGCGTGACCGTGCGCAGGTCGGAGGACACGTCCCCGGGGGTGAAGAATCGCCCGGCCTTGACGAGGAATTCGTCGGTGGCGTCGGAACGCGTTGTCATCTGGTCCTCCTCGACTTCTTGGACTTCTTCGACTTCTGCTCGGGGATCGGATCGCCTGATGGCTTCGATCCTGGCACGATCCGTGCCGGTTTGACATCCGCCCGGCGAAGATGAGCAACACAGACCCCGGGGCGCGGGAACACGTCCACGGAGACGAGTTCGACGGGCTGCTCGGTCTCGGCGAGCAGTTGCTCCACCGCGCGGGCATGGATCTCGCAGATCACCGGGTGTTCCGCGATGAGTTCGGCGTAGGGGCACTTGCCCAGGTAGATGGCGTCACCCACCGGCGAGACGTCTACGTCGAAGCCGAGCCGCTGCAGGGAGCGGGCGGTCGCCTCGACCGCCTCGTCCGGGGTGTCGGCTGGCTCCGGGGCCGTCCGGTCCGTGGTCCGCCAGCGCGCGGCGGCCTCGGCGGCCAGTTCCCGGTCGGTGTCCCCCCGCAACTCGGTGGCGAGCTGACCGGCCAGCCGGGCGTACGGGTCGTCGGCCGGCACCGCCGAGTAGAGCCACTTGGGCCGGCCGCGGCCGCCACCGGTCTCCTGGGTGCGGTCGACCTTCCCGGCCGCGCGCAGGACCTCCAGATGGGTGCGGATCGTGTTCGCGTGCAGTCCGGTGGCCACGGAGATCTCGTCGGTACTCAAGGGGGCTTCGGATTCAGTCAGGATTCGCAGGATGTTGTCCCGGCTGGTGTCGGTCTCAGGCTCCTCGCTGCGGGACGCGAAATGGCCCAGGCGCGCCAGGGTTCGCCCGATGCCCTCAGCTGAGGTGAAACTCACACTCACGTTCCTACCATATATCCACCGTATATTTTCCTTTTACACGGTGCTAACATCATTCACGGTGGAAAACCAGAAAGGCCGCTGATGACCTCAACCGACACCGCCCCGCCGACCTCCAGCCACAAATGGCAACTACGTCCCGGCGCGGTCCGGGTGCTTGTCATTTCCACGGTGGCGTTCACCCTCATGTTCGCCGTCTGGCTCATGTTCGGCGTGCTGGGAATCCCGATCCGCAAGGAGTTCGGCCTCAGCGACGTGCAGTTGTCGTGGATCACCGCGGTCGCTGTGCTCAACGGCGCGATCTGGCGGCTGCCGTTCGGAATCCTCACCGACCGCAGGGGTGGCCGACTGGTCCTGACCGTCATGCTGGCCGCGACCGCCATCCCGGCCTTCCTGGTCTCGACCGCGTCCAACTACACCCAACTACTCATCTACGCCTTCCTGGTCGGCCTGGCCGGCAACGCGTTCAGCGTCGGCATCG
>DAOMFH010000194.1:2334-4681 GCA_035429705.1 Actinomycetota bacterium | reverse complement strand
GCGTTCTTGATCGCCTTGGCGATCTCACGCTGCTGCTGGACAGTCACGCCAGTCACCCGGCGGGCGCGGATCTTGCCCCGGTCCGAGATGAACTTGCGCAACAGGTTGACGTCCTTGTAGTCCACCGTCTCAACGCCGGCGGCCTTGAGCTGGTTCGCTTTCTTCTTGAACGGCTTCATGGGCCGAGGTGGCTGCTTCGCCATTGTGGTGCTCCGATGTGTCGGGCCCGGCCAGGTGGCCGGAATGGATGGATGGGTTGGTTAGAAGGGGGGCTCGTCGACCGCGCCGCCCCAGGCGTCACCGCCGCCGCTGGCCGGCGCCGACCACGGGTCGTTGCCACCGGACGGGGCCGCCGGCTTGGCGCTCTCCGCGCCCGGGCCGCCGCGGCTGGTCCGCTGGACCTTGGCCGTCGCGTACCGCAGGGCGGGGCCGATGTCGTCGATGTCGACCTCGTACACGGTGCGCTTCTCACCCTCGCGGGTCTCGTAGGAGCGCTGCTTCAGCCGTCCGATCACGATCACCCGGGTGCCCTTGGTCAGGGACTCGGCGACGTTCTCGGCGTACTGACGCCACACGGTGCCGGACAGCCAGACGGTCTCGCCGTCCCGCCACTCACCCGTGGCACCGTCCCGGCTGCGCGGGGTGACCGCGATCCGGACACTGGCCGCGGCCACCCCGGACGGGGTGAATCGCAACTCGGGATCGGCAACCAGGTTGCCGACCATGTTGATCTGGGGTTCACCGACCATTGTTCAAGACCTTTCGTTGGTTCCCGAAGTGTGGCGCAGGGGTACGACAGACACGCTCAGGCGGCGCGCCGGAGGACCTTGGTGCGCAGCACGGACTCGTTGAGGTTCAACTGGCGGTCCATCTCAGCCACGGTCTGCGGGGTGCAGGTCAGCTCCAGCACCACGTAGATGCCCTCGGACTTCTTGTTGATGTCGTAGGCCATGCGGCGCCGGCCCCAGATGTCGATCTTGTCGACGGTGCCCTTGCCCTGGCGCACGACGTTCAGGAATGTCTCCAGGCTCGGCTGAACGGTCCGCTCCTCGAGATCAGGATCGAGGATGATCATTACTTCATAGGGACGCATTAGCGACCACCTCCTCTGGACTCATGCGGCCACGGTCTTTCCGTGGCAGGAGGTCATTGGCGTCTGCGGTCCGATGACCGCGCTCCCCCAGAGTACCCGACCGCTGCGATCGGGTGGTCCGGGGTGTGGACAAGCCCGGACCGGGACGTCACACCCCGGGGGGAGACTACCCACTGACCGTCCGGATCCGATCCCGAAGGGGGACAAGGTATGACCACGGGAACCGCGCGGCCCGGCAGGGTCGCCGGGCGTGGGCGCATAGACTCGCCGCGTGAGCATCGCCGTGCGCCCCCTGTCCGCCGAGGCCCATCTCGCATTCGTGCAGACCCAGCCCTCGGTGTCCTTCCTGCAGACCCCGGCCTGGGCCGGCGTCAAGGCCGAGTGGGACAGCGGATCGGTCGGCTGGTTCGACGGCGACAGCCTCGTCGGCGCCGCGCTGGTGCTGTACCGGCAGGTGCCGCGCGTGAAGCGTTACCTCGCTTACATCCCGGAGGGCCCGGTCCTGCCCTGGGACCGGGTGTGCGAACAGCCGGACGCCTGGCTGAGCCCGCTCACCGAGCACACCAAGCAGCGGGGTGCCTTCGCACTCAAGATGGGGCCGGCGGTCGCGACCCGCCGCTGGCACGCCCAAACGGTGAAACAGGCCATCGCCGACGACGCTGTCAAGCGGCTGGCGGACGCCCCCGCCGACGAAGAGCTCCCGACCGGGACGGCCCTGCAGAAAGTCCTGCGGGCCGAAGGCTGGGTGCAGGAAGCCGGCGGCGGGGCGGGCTTCGGGGACGTACAGCCGCGCTACGTGTACCAGCTGCCGCTGGCCGGCCGGACCGCCGACGACGTCTTCGCCGGGTTCAACCAGTTGTGGCGGCGCAACATCCGCAAGGCCGAGAAGAGCGGTGTCGAGGTGGTCGAGGGGGATCGTGCCGACCTCGCCCTGTTCCACCCCGTGTATGTGGAGACCGCCGAGCGCGACGGCTTCACCCCCCGGGGACTCAGTTACTTCCAGCGCATGTGGGACGCCATGAACGCCGAGGACCCGCGGCGGCTGCGCCTCTACCTGGCCCGGCACGAGGGGCAGGTCGTCGCGGCCACCACCCTGGTCACCGTGGGCGAGCACGCCTGGTACTCCTACGGCGCATCCACGACCGCCAGCCGGAATGTGCGGCCGTCGAACGCGGTGCAGTGGCGCATGATCACCGACAGCCTGGCCAGCGGATGCGGCGTCTACGACCTGCGCGGGATCAGCGACAACCTCAC
>DAOMFH010000194.1:0-2234 GCA_035429705.1 Actinomycetota bacterium | reverse complement strand
GGCGACATCCTCGTGCTCATGCCGTGGGACCCGCGTGACTCCGTGGCCGAGGTCCGCTGGCGGACGGTGGAAAGGGCCAGCTACGCCCACCGGGTGATCCGGACGGTGTCCGACGCGCACACGGCCAAATCCCTGCCGGCCTCCCTGCCGCCGGCTACGCGGGTCGTGCTGGAGGGGATCACCAGCATGCGGCGGTTCGGGATGCTGGAACCCGATCTGCTTGCTGTCGTGGGAAGTGGCGCCTTCCAGGCCGCGCTGTCCGGCGGACGCATCCGGGTGGAGGGGCTGGCCCTGCACCTGCCGCTGGCGATGCCCGAGGTGCACCACGTCTCGGCCACGAAACTGCCGCGCGGGACCAGCGCCCGGGTCATCGAGGTCCAGGGCTGGGCCAAGACCTGGCGGGCGGCGCTCGAGGAACTGCTGCGGGCCCAGTGCCCCGTCTCCGAGCACGCCAACAGCCTCTGGGTCTCGCACCTGTCCGACGAGGAGCTGGGTGCGGTGCGGGTGCTGGAACCCGAGGTGGCGCTCAACGCCCGGGTCGGCACCCGGCTGTGGCTCGGCGACGGCGCGGCCCTGTCAGCGCGCGGGACCATCCTGGCCGTGCACCAGGTGGGCCGGCGGTTCGCCGTCGGCTACCGGCAGCGCCGGGCGGGCAGCGACGGCCTGCTGCTCGTGGTCGGCGGCGGCACCTCACACGGAGTGGCGATGGCCGCGCCGACCCCGGCCTCATCGCTGCGCCAGCGCGCGATCGCCGCCGGCACCGGTGCCCTGGAGGCCACCGGACGCAGTCGCTCGCCCTTCCAGTGGGGCGAGAAGTTGCTTTGGTTCGCCGAGCCCCCGCACATGCAGGTGTCCATGCTGTGGCTGCCCGAGTCCGCTCTGCGGGAGGGCCTGGCCAACGGCCTGCGCACCCCGGCTGTGGGTGACACGCTCGACTGCCGCGTGCGCCACACCACGGCCCTGTTCGACGCTGTGCTCAGCGACGCATGATCTCGATCCTGCCCAGCCGGGAGGATCCGGTGGTCGCCAGCGGCAGCGAGGTCGTCGGCGGGCCGGCCGGCTCCCGCGTCCTGCTCGGGGCGGGCTGGTGGAACGTCTTCCGGGTGCTGGTGGTCTTGACGGTCGTCGCGGCCGCCGTCGGTTACGCGAGCAAAGCCCACTGCCTGCTGACCGGGTGGGGTGAGGGCAGGTACACGCACCTGTGCTATTCGGACATCGCGCCGCTGTACCAGCTGCGCGGTCTGGCC
Organism: Actinomycetota bacterium; assembly: GCA_035429705.1. Taxonomy (GTDB): domain Bacteria; phylum Actinomycetota; class Actinomycetes; order S36-B12; family UBA10799; genus JADKAV01. The sequence goes on along the minus strand of DAOMFH010000194.1, from coordinate 987 downwards.
GATGGCGCTGTTCCCTACCTGTCCGATCTGCCCGCCGACCAGATCCTGGAGTACCCGGCCCTCACCGGCGTGTTCGTGTACCTGGCCGCCCGGCTGACCCCGGCGGGCAACACGCTGTGGTTCTTCAACGTCAACGCGCTGCTGCTGCTCGTCTGCTGGCTGGTAGCGGTGCTGGCCACCGCCGCGGCCCAGCGCAGCCGTCCCTGGGACGCGGCCATGGTGGCTCTCGCGCCCGGCATCATCCTGGCCGGCACCATCAACTGGGACCTGCTGCCGGTCGCGCTGGTCGCCGGTTCCGTCGCGCTGTGGGCGCGCGGGAAGCCCTGGTGGTCGGGGGTCCTGCTCGGCTTGGCGATCGCCGCGAAGTTCTACCCAATGCTGCTGCTCGGTCCGATGTTCCTGCTGTGCTGGCGAGCCCGCGCCTGGTCGGCCTTCGCCCGCTACCTGGCCGGCACTGTGACGGCCTGGCTGGCGGTCAACCTGCCGTTCATGTTGCTCAACTTCCAGGGGTGGGCGCGCTTCTACACGTTCAGCCGCGAGCGCGGCGAGGACTTCGGCTCGATCTGGCTGGCCCTGACCACCGCCGGGCACCAGGTCCCCCCGGACCGGCTGAACACCGTGGCCACCGGTCTGCTCGTCCTCGCTTCAGTGGGCATCGCCGTGCTGGTGTGGAGAGCGCCGCTGCTCCCCCGGGTCGGTCAGGTGCTCTTCCTGGTGGTGGCGGCCTTTCTGCTCACGAACAAGGTCTACTCGCCGCAGTACGTGATCTGGCTGATCCCGCTGGCCGTCTTGGCCCGGCCCCGCTGGCGGGACCTGTTGATCTGGCAGGCGGCCCAGGTCGTCTACTTCGTCGGGATCTGGCTGTACCTGGCCGGTCTGGAGGGCGACGGCGCCAAGGGACTGCCCAAGGAGGCCTACGCCGTGGCCATCCTCATCCACGTGCTGAGCACCCTGTGGCTGTGCGGGATGGTCGTGCGCGACATCCTG
>DAOMFH010000193.1:3282-4682 GCA_035429705.1 Actinomycetota bacterium | reverse complement strand
GTTCCTCGACCGGGTGCGGGTCCAGGCCGACCGACGCCGCGAAGGACGCAGACGACGGGATGCTGAACCGGCTCGGGTACAGCGCGCCGTACATCGCCCGGTCCCCCTCGGTGACGGTGCGCGGGGTGGCGTGCTCGATCACCTGGCCGATGGAAAAGTCCTCGAAGAAGTTGCCCGGATTCGTCTTGCTCATGACACCGAAACTACCGCGCGTCCGGCCGCGCTCATGATGCGCCTCAGACGCCGCATCTTCCGGACAGGAGAATGTGTCCGTGGGCCGACGCAAGCGCATGTCCGCCGCTTACCGGGCGCTGATGTCACCGGACTCGACGCCGTCAGCGAGTTTCACGGTGCAGGGCCCACCACCCCCGGCTCCAGAGCCTCGCGACCTACCTGCCGATTACCGTCGACCGGGCGTGAGCATCGCTCGGTACCTGGACGAGCAGGGTGAGCCGATCCCGTACGGGCACCGCTGGGGAGCCCAACCACCCCCCGAGAAGATGTACAGCGTCGTGCGTCACCCACAGCGCTTCGTGCCGGTTGTCGACCTGGCGCGCACCCTGATCGACTACCTGTCGGAGCACTACCAGGTGAACATCATCCGCGACGAGGAGATCGCGCTTGAGCCAGTTGCGGGCGCAGCCCTGCGCTTCCAGCTGGAGGAGGGTGGCGAGGTCACCGGAGTGCGGATCGAGGCAGGGCTGCTCGCCGAGGAGTTGTTCCCTACCTGCAGCTGCGATGCTTGCGACGACGATGTGCCACAACTGCTCGATGATCTGGAGGACTTCGTCTTCGCGGTGGTTCAAGGGGACTTCGCCGAATGGCGCGAAGGCCGGTGGATTCACCACGGGATCTATCTCGGCGACACACTCACGCGAAGTTCGGGGCACAAGATCACCGATCGCGGGCAGTGGGCACGTGTCAAACCGAGGGCCAAGGAACTGCCCGGCCGGTATCCGGCCTGGCCGAGACGGTAGTTCGCGGTTATCCGCTCGCACGCGAACGCCAGCCCCGGACTCACCAGACAGCCGCGCCCAGCGCGCCAGATGGCCTGCTTGCGCGCTGATGGCCCAGTACAGCAGGTCATCGGAGCGGCAACGGGACATCTGCCCGTTCAACGACCGGCGGGTGGGGTCTGTGCCTGACTTCTCGCCGTCAGGCGGGATAGAAGAAGTGCTCCTGGGCGTTCACGGCACCAGCGCCCTTGATCGACATGCGTATCCGGCCGACTCGCGGTTGAATGGGCACACATCAGGCCGGATGAAGGACATCCACGGGATGCGCGGCCTGCGAAGGATTGGACGAGAGATGTTCGACGACGAGACGACCGAAGAGAACCTGCACGGGCCCGCCGACGGTGGTGCTGGTGACGGCGGTGCCGATGGCGGAGCAGACGGCGG
>DAOMFH010000193.1:0-3182 GCA_035429705.1 Actinomycetota bacterium | reverse complement strand
GGTGGAGCAGACGGCGGCGCCGACAGCGGGGCGTGACGCTGAGCCAAGCCCCCCGTGATGAGCCGGAGGCCCCGTTCCTCCGACGGCTCTGCTCGGCGCCACCGGACCAGTTCGCTGCGGAGATCTGGTCGCGGCGCGCCTGGCTCTCACGGGCAGCGGACTTACCCGGACAGCAGAGCCCGGTTTTCTCCCAGACAGCCGCCGACGAACTCCTGAGCCGCAGGGGGTTGCGCACACCGTTCCTGCGGTTGGCCAAGGACGGCCGGGTTCTGCCCACTTCCCGCTTCACCGGCTCAGGCGGGATCGGGGCGAAGGTCGCGGACCAGGTGATCGACGACGAGGTGCTCAGGTTGTTCGCCGACGGCACGACCCTCGTCCTGCAGGGCCTGCACCGGACCTGGCAGCCGGTGGGAGAGCTGGCTGCGGGACTCGCCGATGATCTCGGGCACCCGGTCCAGGTCAATGCCTACATCACCCCGCCGCAGTCCCAGGGCTTCGCCCCGCACTACGACACCCACGACGTGTTCGTCCTGCAGGTGGCCGGCCGCAAGCGCTGGCGAGTGCATCCCCCCGTCGTGGAATCACCGCTGCCGGATCAGCCCTGGGACACCGTGGCGGCCTTGGTCGAACAGCGGGCCAACGAACCTGCGGACATCAACGAGGTTCTGCTTCCTGGAGACTGCCTGTACCTTCCCCGCGGGTTCGTCCATTCCGCCCTGGCGATGGGCGACACCAGCATCCATCTGACTTTCGGGATCCATCCGGTGGTCAAGCGGGACATCGTTCACGCAGTGCTGGAAACGATCGCCGCACAGCGATGGCGCGAGTCCCTGCCGGTGGGCTGGAATCCGACCTCTCCGCAGGGCATGTCCGAGATCACAGCTGTCCTGTCCGACCTGGCAGCGGCCATCGCCGGCCTCGATGCGACGGTGGTCGGTGCCACCCTGCACGACCAGCGGGCCGGGCTGCAGCGACCCGAGCCCATATCCCCACTGGCCCAGGCCAACACCGCCGTGACCCTGCGATCCGATGACCCGGTGCGACTGCGCCGGCACCTCGGCGCCCGGCTCGCGGCCCACGACCAGAACGGCTGGGTACTCATGACCGGGAGACGGTCGATCAACATCGCCGCCGACGAACTGCCCGCTGTGCGGTCACTACTGACCGGCGACCGGCTAACTGCCGAGCAACTTCCGTTGGAGACCGGCGACGCGCTCGCGTTGGTCCGCAGACTGCTGCTGGCAGGTGTGCTCACCGAGGACCACGATCACTGATGGGGCCTTCAGCGGCTCGGTGCTCGGATCAGTCCCGCGCCCGCCAGGACAGCATGATCGCCACCGCGCCGCCGGCGTCACACTGGCTGCTCGTGGAACTGGAGGGACCCTGGCCGATCGGCGCGATGGGAGCCTTCCCGAAGGACGTCGCACGCGTCCTCGCGCAACGGGCACAGTCGGCCGACGCCCGGATCTCGCTGATCCGGCGACCCGGCCGGCACCCGAGGGGGCACGCGCCCATCCGCTGGGCCTACGCCGATCTGCGCCCTGGCCACGAGGGAATCCGCTGGGGGGTGGCGGAGGACGCCGCGGCGGTAGCAGCAGCCGACTGGGAGGTCAGCGCCGGTGAGGGCGAACCCGTGGTGCTGGTCTGCGCCCACAGCCGGCATGACGTGTGCTGCGCCCTGCGTGGCCGCCCGGTGGTGAAGACCCTGGCCGAGGATTGGCCGGAGCACGTGTGGGAGTGTTCCCACCTCGGCGGTGACCGGTTCGCCGCGACGATGGTGTTGTTGCCCCACGGCCTGTGCTACGGCCGGATCGATCCCACCAATGCGCCGGAGGTCTTGCACGCCTACCAGCGGGGGCAGGTCGTCCCGGAACTGCTGCGGGGCCGGTGCTGCCTGACCCGGACAGAGCAGGCCGCCCAGGCCCTGCTGCGCGACCAGGGCGCATCGAGGGACATCGGCGCTCTGCCGCCCCTGGGCACCAACTCCCTGGGTGACGGGCTTTTCGAGGTGACCCTCGGCGGGGAGCCCGGGCACATCGTCCGGCTCCGGGAACGGGTCGTCGCGCTGGGCACCCCTGCCACATGTCGGGCCACCCAACTGGCAGAGGGGCGTGAGTACGAGCTGCTGAGCGTCACACCCCTGCCGGGGTAGCCCAGCCGATCAGGCCCGCGCCTGCAGCCACCCGACGACGTCGGCAGTCACCTCGTCCCGGTTGGTCTCGTTGAAGATCTCGTGGCGGGCCTCGTCGTAGACCTTCAGGGTCACGTCGGCCAGCCCCGCATCGCGGTAGCGCTGCGCCAGCAACTCCACCAGCTGACCACCACCGGCCAGCGGGTCGTCACTGCCGGATGCGATCAGCAGCGGCAGATCCTTGCGGATACCCGCCAGCGCCTGCGGGTCGGCCAGCCGTGCAGCGCCGGCGAACAGCATCGGCATGGTCTCCGGCGGTGTCTCGAAACCGCACCAGGGGTCGGCCACGTACTTGTCGACCTCAGCCTCGTCCCGGCTGAGCCACTCGAACCCCGTCCGGGGTTCGAAGCCGTCGTTGAAGGCCTCCAGCCCCACCGGCCCCTCGGCCTGCGCGAGGTTCGCGGCCAGGACGTCCAGGGTGGTCGAACCGGACAGGACCACCCCGGCGTACTGGTCGGAGTGGTCGAGGATCACCGACTGGGCCGCGAACGAACCCATGGAGTGCCCGATCAGGAACAGTGGCAGGCCGGGGTGGTCACCGGTCAGCAGGGCACCGTACTGCGCCACGTCGGCGATCAGTCCGTCGAACCCGGCGGCACCGAAGTCGCCGAGCGCATCCTGGCCGGTGCGGCCGTGTCCGCGGTGGTCGGTGGCGTAGGCGACGAACCCGGCGGCGTTCAGCGCCTGGGCCAAGCGGTCGTAACGCCCGGCGTGCTCGGCCAGGCCGTGGGCGATCTGCACCACCCCTACCGGGCTGTCGACGCCTGTCCAGGCGTAGGTGACGACGGTCGTGCCGTCGGCGGCTGAGGTGAAGGCTGAGTTCGTGGCGGTCATGGCGTCATTCTGGGCAGGACCGTGACGCCGAGTCCAATTCAGCCCGACCCCGAACCACCCACACCCGCCGCGGGATCCAACTGCGCGATGAGCATCTCGATACGCCGGCGGATCTCGTCGCGGATCGGCCGCACGGCGTCAACACCCTGCCCGGCCG
>DAOMFH010000192.1:0-4682 GCA_035429705.1 Actinomycetota bacterium | reverse complement strand
CGCGCCTGGGGCGTCACCATCCAGATTCCCCCGGTGTGGCATGTCGCCACGCTGCGCACCGTCGACCCCATCGAGGGCGTGACCCAGCACGAGCGCCGCAATCTCGCGCGAGCCGATCTCAACGGGAAGGAGGTCGCTCTTCTGGAACTGCTGCGCTCCCTCGAGGTCTACGTCGAGGCCGGCTGGGATGCTCTCGTCGACCGGTTCCGGGCCTCGCTGGCAAACCGCGAAGATCAGGTCGTGGAAACCCTGAAAGGGCTCCATCACCACCTCGATCCGTTCGGTCATCCTGTCGATCGCCATCTTGTGCTGGTCGATCATGCTGCCGACCGGTTGATGTGTGGCCGCGGCCACCGCGTACATGACTGCGGGGCTGGACCGGCCGGCCGCGCCGGTGGCAGTGGTCGGGATGGACGAGACCCGCCGCGGCTAACCGGTGTGGGAGCAGGGGCCGGCCAGCGGCAGATGGGACGATCCGAAACGACCGCTGGCAGACCGCGTTCGGGGACGCCGCGCACAGAACCACGACCCGCCGCCGCCGTTCCTGCGGGCCTGACATGAGCAGGCACACGTTCACTCATGTTCAAGCCAGGGTCATCCCCCTGGTCGCGAGTTGAACTCAGCCACGATGCCCCACCGGCCTCAGACGGGGTTCGCCGCGGATTCCCAGAACCACCCTGTCCGCCAACTCGTAGGGTGGCTTCCTATGGCCATGAAAGCACGCGACCGGTTGACACGATTGCTCGCCGGAGATGAGGAGACAGCCGCCGACAGCGCGATGATCCGCTTGCCCTGTGATGCGATCGCGTTGGATGTCGCGGATGTCGGAACCATCAACCTGCCGGTTCGCGCAGCCCAGGCCAAGCGCCTGATCTCGGTGGCCGGGCCCGCCAGGTTCGGTCGGGGTGAGCAGACCCTGCAGGACAGTTCCGTGCGCGACACCTGGGAACTGACGCCCGAGCAGGTCAAGCTCGGCGGACCGAAGTGGGATGCCCATCTCGAGGCGGCTCTGGACGACTTCCGCGACGAGCTCGGCCTGCCGCCGGGCTCGCCGCTGCGCGCCGAACTGCACTCGTTGCTCGTCTACGGCAAGGGGCAGTTCTTCCTGCCCCACCAGGACTCCGAGAAACACGACGAGATGGTCGCCACCCTTGTGGTCTGGCTACCGTCGGTGCACACCGGCGGTGAGCTCATCGTCGACGACCGCGGCACCGAGCGCACGTACGCTGGCTCACGCGATGACCTCGTCCTCGTCGCGTTCTACGCCGATCGCCGCCATGAGGTCAGGCCGGTCCGGTCGGGCTACCGCGTCGCGCTGACCTTCAACGTGATGCTCACTGCCCCGGTCGCGGCCCGCGATGCCGGTCCGGTCGAGCAGGCCGCCCAGTACCTGACCGAACACTTCACGTCGCCGGCGACCGACAAGTACGGCGGACGCGACCTCGGCGAGCCGACCCGCCTGGCCTTTCTGCTGGACCACGAGTACAGCCAGAAGGGTCTCGCCAACCAGCTCTTCAAGGGGGCCGACGCCGACCGTGTCCGAGTGCTCCAGCAGGCGGCGGAGCGGGCTGACTGCGAGACCGTACTCGCTCTCGCCGAGATCAAGGAGACCTGGGACACGATCCCGGCCGGTGGGTCGTGGACCAGAGGCTCCTACTACGACGACTTCGAGGACCTGGAAGACCTGGAAGACCTGGAAGAGGACCCAGACGACGAGGACTATGACCTCAGCGACCTGATCGACGATGAGATCGTGCTCGGCTGGTGGGTCGCTCCGGACGGCACCGGCCGGCAGAAGATCAGCCTCTCCCTGAGCCAGCACGAGGTCTGCGCCGTCACACCCTCGCAGTCGCTGACGCCCTACCACAGCGAGTACGAGGGCTTCATGGGCAACTACGGCAACACCGTCGACCGCTGGTATCGCCGGGCAGCGGTTGTGGTGTGGCCGAAGGAGAAGTCGTTCACGGCACGTGCTGAGGCCAGCTCGACGTGGGCATTGCAGACCCTGCTCAGCGGCATCGACGCCGGAGATCTGGAAGTCGCCCGCGTCGACGCAAAGTCACTGGCGCCCTTCTGGCTGAACATCGAGGCACAGGCTCTCACCCCCGCCCTCGAGGCGGCAGTCGGCTTGCAGGATCCGGTGGCCGCGCGAGTTGTGCTCGCACCGTTCCGTGTGGAGATGCTCGGGGCCGAGCACGCCTCCTCGCTGGCCGCGGTCGCCCGCGTCTACGGCCAGGAGTGGCTGCAGGATCTCATCGCCGACCGGTGGGACACCGATCGCCGGATCTCCGGCACGGAGCGAAGCGACTGGCTCGGTGACAAATTCCTGCCCTTGTGCCAGCAGTTGCGCGCGAGTCAGGCAGGACCGCTCGCCGACTACCTCGGGGACCGTGCCTGGCGGTGGCTCTCAAACAGGATCGACACTTGGGCCCACCACCGTAACCCCGTACAGCGTCGGTCCAACCTGGCCGGCCTCGGCCAGCCACTGGCAAGGCTGCTGGAGGCCGTCTCCGATGAGAACGGCGCGCAGATCGCCGAAGCGCTGCGAGGTGCGGACGACGATGTGGTGGATCTGCTGGTTGCCGCCCTGCGGGCGCATCGACCACCCGCCACCCAAACGCTGACCGCCGTCGGCCTGGACTGCCGGGAGCGGCTGACAAGGCTCGTCGAAAGCCCGGGGCGCGCCGAGAACGACTGGTCCATCGATTGGACCGGCTGTGGTTGCGAGCAGTGCGAGCGACTGGAGACCTTCCTGAGATCCGGTTCCGAGCGCACGCACGAATGGCCGCTGGCCAAGCCCGGCCGCCAGCACATCCACCGGCAGATCGACGCCACCGGGCTTCCGGTGCGGCACACAACCCGGCGTCAGGGCCGGCCGTTCACCCTGGTTCTGACGAAGACCGAAGATCTGTTCAAGCAAGAGCGGGACACGCGGCGGCAGACACAACGCGACCTTGCCTGGCTGGTGTCGACCTTCAGGCAACGTGCATGAGCTCGACGCGATGGGACAGCGCAGTGAGTACGACAGCCGCACTCATGGGCACCCTCCCGCCTGGGCAGTGGGCTGGGCACCGGGTCGACTTGTATCTCCCGGCTGCGAGACGAGGCCGCGGCGCAGCAGGCCCGGGCGTTGCAGCAGCCCGCCTGCGCGCCAGCCACACACTTCCGGACCTATGGCCGCCGGAACGAGTGGCGGGAAGGTATCGAGCCGCTGCCGAACGGCAAGAAGAGTCGGCCTTCTGCAGGATCGCCGTTCAAGTTAATGGCGCGGCCTGGCCACCCGCTACGACAAACTCGCCGTCACCTTCCGCGTAGCCGCGATCCGAGGCGCATCATCCCTTGCTGACAGATTTGGAAGACGCACCCTGGTCGTCGCGAGCACTTGTTGGGCGTTGCGGAACATTGAGCCGCGAACGGCGTCAGACGGTGGCAGCGAAGCGGTTGACTGCCTCAACGTAACTGCCGACCGGGCAGGCAAGCACATCAACGTGGACGACCGCGCCCTTCTCCTCGCCGACGATGCGCCACGCCGCTGCCCGAGGATCCGCTCGACCTCGTCGGCGCCCACACCGACCCCCAGGCGAGTTCAGCCACAGTCGACGCGCCGAGCCGACAGGTACGGTTCGACCGGGCCCGTCCCGGGGTCTCGCCGGGACCACCATGCTCGCGCACCTGCCCGGCCCCGCCTCGCTGCTCGCCGCGACTACAGGAGCATGAGGTCGCCTAGTTGAGCTGCTCGGCCCGGATGCCGTCCCCAGACGAGGAGCTGGCCACGCACAATGGCCTTCCACGCCGGGACCCGGTTCCACGTCAGCAGCAGGTAGGCCACGGGTGAGACGGCCATGTGAGCATCCACCCGGGCTCCGCGATCCGCGCGGTGGACGGCCAGGCGCTGGTCGGCGATCGAGACCACCATTGGCCGCATGCCGCGCACACGTATCTCCAGCGCCAGGCGCAGGCCCCGTGCTCGTCCGCGGTCGAGAACGAAGGGGAGCAGCGGCAGGTAGGCCTGCAGCGTCAGCAGCGCCGCTTCAGGGCTGATCCGCCAGCCCAGCCCTGCGGCGTTCGCGATGTCGAAGCCGTGGACCAGCAGCTCACCCAGTTCAATCCCCAGCAGCGTGGACAGCGGCACCTCGACGCCCTCGAACGGCTGGACCAACGGATCATCGTCGGCCTCCCGTGCAAATGCCGCCAGCGCCGCCTCGCCGGCCTCCAGGCGTGCGGCCAGCCGTCGCGGATCCCGCTCGTGCTCGGCTGCCAGGGCCCGGGCGTTGGCCACGTCCACCTGGTCGATGCGCTCGCGGACGCGGTCACCGCGTGCGGCGCCCAGGAAGTAGTCCGCGGACCCGGACACGTGTGCCGCGGCCTCGCCGACAGTCCAGACACCCACCGCGGGCGAAGCCGCGTCAGCCACCTGCCGCATCACGGCAGCCAGCGCCGAGGCAGTCCCGATCAGCTCGTCACACAAGGCACCCACCGCCGGAGCACTCCAACCCGTCGACATGGCCACCTCCCCCATCACGCTACGTCGCGCCCACTGCTTCCCGCTCGGACTTCACGCCGATCGCCGGAACGGCCCGTCCCCCGCCACGACCGAGCCCTCGCCGGCACCCGGTTCCCCGAACTCCGGCAGCCGCCACGTGATCACCCCGTCGATCAGGGTTTCGGGAGACCGACACGAC